>CAZVOT010000057.1:3215-5879 GCA_964628775.1 Candidatus Woesearchaeota archaeon | reverse complement strand
CCTAAATTCCAAAAAAAACTCGCCGTTGTTGTCAAAGCTCCAAGAAGGTATCTTAATTCTCTCAAAACCAAGAGCTAAAGTCCTTCCAAGATAATTTTCCTGAGGTTCTTTTGTGGGCTCAAATCCAGCCAGGCACCCAAGAAAAAATATTATTGAAAAGATTAGTATCTCTTTTTTCATAACAAGAATAAACAAGTTTTTATTTTAAAATGTTCTCTGCAAACACATATGTCAAGAATAGTTTCAAAGAATAATCCTTTGCTTGAGATAACTCTGAGGAAATTTGAAAAACCCAGTCCTGATGATAGAAGAGAATTACTTAGAAAATTCTGCATTTCAATAGGAATGCTCCAGCCCGGAGACAGCAGGGATATAATAATAGATATTTTAGAAATACTTCTTGAAGCCAGAAAAACAAAAAACCGCCTGACCTCATCAGAAATAAACAAAATTGTTCTTTCAAAAAGAGAATCATTAAAAGATATGAGAGGAATAGCTTATTCAAATGTAAGAAGGCACTTAAAGAGATTAAAAGAAATGAATATAATTGAAAAAATAAATGAAACTTACAGAATAAAAGAATGGCTCGGACTCGGTGAGATAATGAAAGAATATATTTCTCCTCTTATTCTAGAACCTACTATAGAGAGAATTCACGAATATGCAGATGAAATAGACAAAAACTTTTAGAAATTTTTAGTTCGTTTATTTCTCAAGAAGTTTCAAAACTTTTTCAAAAGAACCAGCAAGTTCTTTTCCTTTTTCAGTCAGAGCGATTTCATTTAATCTTCCTTTTTTGTCAAAATTAATTAAGCCCATTGTCTCAAACTGAGCCAAAGTTCTTACTGTATGTGAATAAGTGCAGTCAACTTCTTTTGAGAGTATTGAAGCATATCTCTTTTTGTCTTTTTTATTCAAGAAAACCAGCATCTTTACAGGTTTGGTTCTAAGAAATATTTCATATGTTTTTTCAATTTGATTCTCCAATTTCGCACCCCCAAATTATTATCTTTTAATATATATCTTAGAATTTATATATCTTTTCTTATTATAACCATTTTTATGTCTTTTGACTCAACTGTGTCTCTCTTTGCATGCTTTGCAAGAATAACTGCTCTTTTTGCAATAAAAACAGCATAATTCTCTAGAATGTGCTGGAACCTATCTATTGCCAGTTTAGTTGTCCTTTCAACGCCTGATTTTTTAAGTATTTTCTTTGCTGTATTTGAAGATACAATGCTTTGTTCGTCCTTCATAAGTTATTAAAAATAATTTATGTTTAAATCTTTACCGATTTCTTGTACAGTAATGAAAAATAATTTATCATTGAACAATACCAAAAGAAATTGATTAAACTTGGTAAAAAAACAGTCCACTCTAAAAATGGATTTAAATAACTAAATATAAAACCCAGTGAAGCAAAAACAACCCCTCCAAGAAAGTATTCCCAATAAACTTTTTTTATAAGCAAGAGTACACTGCCAAATTTAAAACAAAAAGAAATTTTTTTCTTGTCAGCCAGAGTACATATTGTAAATGGATATAACATAAGAAAAAGTATTATCCAAATTGAAAAAATTGTATCAATAATAAAATTAAATTTTCCAAGAAACCAGGAAGGAAGAACAAAGAAAAGACAGAATAAAAAAACATGTTCTACACCATAGATAAAAAGTTCTTTCCACTTTTTCCATTCAGGCATTATTTCACTTTTATTTTTTATTGATTCTTCTGCAATTTTAACAAAATAGCCGTATACAAAAAAAATAGGAATTACAAGAATACTAAAAACATTCAAGAGCCCGCCAAAAACAAGAGAAAAAATATTGCTAAGTGGGAAAGCCAAACTCCTCTTTAATGTCTCGTCCATAAACAATAAAAAGATATTCCAGTATATTAAGTTTTTTTCTAATTCATTTCGTAATAAACAGAAGCATTATTTAAAACAGGAGTGTAATTTAAATCATAAGTATAAAAATTAAATTTGTACTGAAAGTATTTATTGCTGTCAGCTAAAAGCTCAACAAAGGAAGAATTCTCATACTGCAGACTCCAAGACTCGCCGCTGCACAAATTATCATCACAGCTTCTATAAGAAACATTTAATCTAAGTGCTCCTCTTTTGTAATGTTCAAGTATTTCATTTTCATACAAAGTCCTGTTATAAACAGCAAGTTCATCAAGATTTCCAGAAAAAATCTTATTGCCGTAAGTTTTTCCAATAAAAAGAGGAAGAATTGAATTATTAATCCTATTGTCTGCACTTAAAAAAGATTCCAAAACACCATTAATATACATAAAAAGTCCTGAATAATTTGAAACAACAGCAACATGGTTCCAAATATTATTCCACTCACTTTTACTGCTGGAAATTGTTGGGTTGTTTCCAAAAGTATAGAGAAAACCTCTGGCTCCACTTCCAGCATAAAGTTTTCTGTCATATAGATTCAATGAATATATAGTTCCTTCAGGAGAATCATATATCAAATTCCAGTCAGTAGAGTTATATTTGTAAATAATTCCTCCAGTACTGCTTCCAGCATAAAGTTCACCGTCATATACAGCCAAAGAAAATATTGTATTTGCAGGAGAATCATATATCAAATTCCAGTCAGTAGAGTTATATTTGTAAATAATTCCTCCAGTTCCAGTTCCAGCATATAA
>CAZVOT010000057.1:1474-3115 GCA_964628775.1 Candidatus Woesearchaeota archaeon | reverse complement strand
ATATTTGTAAATAATTCCTCCAGTTCCAGTTCCAGCATATAAGTCATTATTGAATATCTCAAAAGAACGGACAGTGCTTGCAGGAGAGTCATAACTTATGCTCCAAGTTGAGCCGTCATAAACATAAATTATTCCTGACAAGTCTGAACCAGCATAAAGTTTATTGTTGTATTCCTTAAGTGCATAGATATTGCTTGCAGGAGAGTCATAACTCAAAACATAATCACTGCCATTCCAAAAGTAAATGTGTCCATTTGTTCCTGTTCCAAAGTAAAGAATATTGTTGAATTCTTCAATGCAGTATATATATAAAAAAGTTGAATTTATTCTGCCAACCCAGCCGTCTTCTGTTTCATTTTTAATACTGAATTTTAATTTGCCGTCTTTTTTATCCAAAAAAAGTATAAAATTACCTTTATCTAAAATTCCAAAATCTCTGCTGGAATTCAAGCTGAAATTTGTCTTTAAAAAAAACTCAATTGAGAGAACATTACCAAAGTTATAATTTTCATTTCCTGCATCTAAAAAATCATTTACTCCGTCAAATAAAAGTGATTTATTTAAAATTCCTGCATCTGAAGAAGGACAGCTAGAAGAAGTGCAGTTTGCATTATTCTGAGAGTAGGAATAATCAAAAAAATTGTTTCCTTCCTCATTTAAATGTAAAAGCAGTAAACCATTATTACTCTCAATTTCTTCGCCGTAAAGCAGTTCTTCTGTCCAAGTCAAATTCCTCCATATTGCAGATGAACTCGCCTCAAATATTTTGCTTATATATGTTCCAGAACTATTTCCTGCAGAAAGTTTAACTGAATTATCATAATAAGTATTCTCATACGTTCCTGCATTAAATTCTAGATTATTCCCTGTAAACCAAATAAATATGCCTGTATTTTTCAAAGTTATAAAATTATAAGTTCCAAGAGTGATACAATTATTTTTATAATCACAGCTTGTTATATTATAATAATATATTACATTAGAATTTAATTCATTTAATCCATTATCATGGTTTTTTGTAAAAGTGGAATTTAATTCTAAATTTCCAAGAGTAGAATCAGTCCCATAACTTATCTTTGAATCTGACAATTCATCAGTATTCCAAAAAAAATCAATGCTTTGGTTGGTTATGTTCTCTGCAATAAAATTGCTGATTTTTGGACTTCTCCTGTCAGGAACTATATTTATTTTAATCTGACTTTTTTCGCTGTGTTCAAGTCCAGAACGTATAGAATACAATAAAGTTAAAGTCAGATTGATTCTTCTGCCTTCATCAAGAACACATAAAAAATCAGGAGAAAGTTCTATAGTATATAACCCTCCTGTATGAATTTTATAATCTAGACTATTGAACACTGCAGAACAGTTATTCTCCTCAGATTCATAGGTTATATTATATAAGGTAATAACCTCTCCTGCTGCATTTCCAATAGTTATTCCAAAAAAACCGGATTCATCAAGGGAAATGTCTTCAGTATGGATAGTGGAAAGTCCTGTTATCTGATAAGGTATATTTTTCTCAAAATCCAGTATCCTAAGAGAATAAAGAGAAACAAGAGTAATTATAAGAAAAAGCAGAAGAAAACCAGAAATCATTATATATTCCAGTCCTGCTTGGCTCTTTTTCATTAAAAATAAAAT
>CAZVOT010000057.1:0-1374 GCA_964628775.1 Candidatus Woesearchaeota archaeon | reverse complement strand
CAGAAATCATTATATATTCCAGTCCTGCTTGGCTCTTTTTCATTAAAAATAAAATATATTATAAGTTAAAATAGTTAATTAAAACAAATATTTAAAAATTTGATTAAAGACATCTAATAAATGATAAAAGCAGTTATTTTTGATCTTGACGGAACATTGATTCATTCCGAATTTTCTTATATGAAAGATATATTGGAAAAAACATTAAAACATTTTAATATAACTGCTGATGAAAGAAAGATAAAACAATTCTGGTTTGGTATGAATAGAAGCACAATAATTGAAAATGAATTTCAAATAAAACCAGAAAAATTTTGGGAAGTGTTCACTTTAATGGATAATCCGCAGGAAAGAGCATTAAATTCAAAAGAATATTCAGATATTAATTACATAAAAAAATTAAAAGAATATGGATACCAAACAAGAATCCTTACAAACTCCCCGGAAAGAATAGCTCTGGCAGAATTAAAAAAAATTAACTGTTCTTTTGATTCGGTTGTTATTGCAAATCCGGAAAGTAGAATAAATAGAAAGCCGGAGCCGGACGGGGTTTATAGAATATTAGAACTTTTGAATATTGAAAAAAATGAAGCAATCTTTGTAGGAAACGGTGAAGAGGATATTCTATGTGCAGAAAATGCAGGAATTGAAGGAGTATTAATAGATAGAAAAGAATTTGACAATTCTCACATAAAAGCAAAAAAAAGAATTAATTCTCTCTATGAACTTGACAGCATTACACTCTCTCTTATTAAAAAAGAAAAAAATAAATATCGCCAAATTGAGGAATATAATATCTGAATTAAACCTTGGTGATCGAAGATGAAACAAATATTTTTAAGCGGTGGATGAGGAAAAGAAGATTCAATCCTTCTTGACAAAAAATTTTCAGAAATAATTGGTAAAGGAATTCTTGCTTATATCCCTATTGCAATGAATAATAATAAATATCCTAAGTGTAAAGAGTGGATTAATTCAGTATTTAATCCCTTAGGTGTCTATAAAATTGAAATGTTAACAAATCTAAAACAAAATTTTGATTCTGAAACCTTCTCGGGGATTTATCTTGGTGGGGGAGATACTGTAAAATTAATGAAAGAAATTAATGATAGTCATTTTAATGAGTACTTATTCAATTCTTTAAGTAGAGGAATTCCGGTTTATGGTGGTAGTGCGGGAGCAATTATTTTAGGTAAAGATATAAGAACTGCTCCTGAAGCAAAAGGAATAGATGAAAAATTTTCAGACGGAATTGATGTTTTGTTTGGATATAGTGTTTTTCCTCATTTTAATTCAAAAGAGAACATAAATCAGATATACGAAAAGAATAAAATTCCTCTGATTTTACTTCCTGAAAATTCAGGAGCATATATT
>CAZVOT010000056.1:0-5893 GCA_964628775.1 Candidatus Woesearchaeota archaeon | reverse complement strand
TTTGCATACTCAAAAAATACTTCTCTTAACTCCATTTTTTGTAGTTCAAAATATGTCCAAAAATTTCCTGCATATTTTGCAAACTCCAATAGTACACCTTAACTTCTCTAACTTTGGAGTTCAAAATATGGATTTTCTTTATGCATATTTTGCATACTTTAAAGAACCTCACATCAACTTCTGTTTTTTATACTACAAAATAACCAAAATCTCTACACCTATTTTGCATATACCCAAAACTTTCTACAATTTCCAGTTTTTGTGTATTAAGAAATGTCCTATATCTCCCAGAACATTTTGCATACTTTAATCAAAGTAGACTTTAACAATTTTATAATAGAAAATAATATCCTAAAATATTTTCAAAAACTAATATCTCTAAAATCAGGTAATAAATCTAATGGGTATATTAATTGGAGAATAGCTTTAGATACAAAAACTCTTGCTAAACAATTAGTTAAATATTCCCTTAACTTTATAGATGATAATTTTAAAGAATATGAATGTATTTTTGGTGTTCCAGAAAGTGCATCAAAACTTGCACCTTTACTAAATTATGAAAATCCAAAAATAGAACTCCTACCAATGGGTAGAGGTAAAATAAAAAAACATAGAGATATAAGAGATAAATATTTTATCTGTCCGCCAAAAGGAAGAGTAATAGTTTTAGAAGATGTAATAACAACAGGTTCATCAATAGATGAAACAATAGGAAAATTACAAAAATTAGAAGATATAATTATCATCAGTGCAATATGTTTAACACAAAGGGATGATATGCAAAATAGATATTTATCTATGAGTAAACTTTCTGAATTAAAAAGTATATATTTTAATCATTAGCATACTTTACATATAATACATATTTTATTGAAAATTGTAAGAATACATGAAAATTCTTAAAAAGAATTTTCTGTACAGAAAATATAAACATTTTCTTGTATAAAAACTCTCTTTTTAGGTTGTGTACTTTTCAATAAAAAATAAAAAAAGAAACCAAAAAATTGGTTAATTAGTTTATTTTCGTGGTCTTGTTTCTCTTACAATTTCCTTAATTACAGCCTTTGCAGGTCCTTCTTTAATTGCGAATCCAAATCCGATTCCAATTGCAATTGCTGTTCCAACAGCAAGCCCCCCTACAAAAAGACGGAAAGTTTCTGTAAGGATTGTTGTGTCTGCAAATCCGAATTTAGGCAATGCTAAAACCACTCCAATGTATACGACAAATACGTATACTATTCCTCCTACCATCTCAGCAACTCTTACTCTTGTTTTTTCAATCTGTGCCTTTATCCAACCGCCAAGAATTAAGGATATAATAATTATTGCAACACCTACAAGTATGTGAGGTATAGCAATGATTATTGAGCCAAAGAAATTGCTAAGTGCTGTGAGTCCAACTCTAAGTACTGCTTCTTGTATAAACAATAAAGCAATGTACCATTTAAATGCAGCAACAACAGTTTCTTCAACAGAAATATTAAAGATTGCCTGTGTCACTCCATGTTCTCTCAGCCACTTGTCAACTTTGACCTGCTTCAATATTTGTTCAATTATCTTTCCAATTACTGAAGCAATAATCCAACCTATCAGCAGAATAATTACTGCTGCAAGTATTCTTGGTATTGATTGGGCAACAGACGTAACAAGCCATTGCATAATTGCAGAAATGGGGCTTATTATTTGTTCTGTGCCATTTGCCATATTTCTATTTACTGTATTTGTAGAATTTAAAGATTTTCATATTTCTGCCTTACAAATAGTAAATTTTAAAATAATTCTTATCTACTTATTATCAAATGATAATAAAAATAAAAGATAAAACAAAGAGAATACATCTTTCAAAAAGTAAAAAAATAAGTGAGATTCTAGAAGAAAATCTAAAAATAAATCCTGAAATAGTCATAGTCAAAAAAAATGGAATTCTTGTGCCAATACAAGACAAAGCAGATAATAATTCAAAATTAGAATTATTCTACATAATTTCAGGCGGATAAAATGAAATGCAAAAAATGTAAAAATCCAGCAATAATCTTTACAAATAATTCCTTTCTCTGTAAGGAACATTTTAATGATTATTTTGAGAAAAAATTAAAGAGACTTGTAAAAAAACATAATCTAATAACAAAGAAAGATAAATTAGCTCTCGCAGTATCAGGAGGCAAGGACTCTTTAACCCTTCTCTTCACAATCTCAAAACTCTACCCAGAAAATGAAAAAATAGTAATAAACATAAATGAAGGAATAGAAGATTACAGGGAACACACAATAGATGTCTTAAAAGAATTCTCAAAAAAACTTAATATCCCCTACATTTCTGTCTCTTTCAAAGAAGAATTTGGAAAAACCCTAGATCAAATAGTAAAAAAAATAGATACCTACCCCTGCTCAATATGCGGAGTGCTAAGAAGATATCTTCTCAATAAAACAGCAAGAAAATTGGACTGCACTAAAATTGCAACAGGACATAATCTAGACGATGAAGCCCAGTCCACTTTAATGAATATCTTTAATTCAGACATAGAAAGATTAGAGAGAATGGGTTTTGAATCAGGTATAGTAAGAGGCGAGAAGTTTGTAAGAAGAATCAAGCCTCTTCGTTTCCATACAGAGAAAGAGATAGTTACTTATTTTCTATCAAACAACTTAAAAACCTCAACAAAAGAATGTCCATACTCAAAAAAATCCTTCCGCCTCTATGTAAGAACTGCTCTTTATGAATATGAAAGAAAGCATCCAGGAACAAACAAAAACATAATAAACTTTTATGATAAATTCATTATTACTGCTTTGCAGAAAAAACAAAAAACAAACACAAAACTAAATGAATGCCAGCAGTGTAAAGAGCATACTTCAACAAAAATATGCAAAGTATGCGAACTAATAAAAATATTAGGACTAAAAAATGGAACAAACTGACTTAAAATCATTATGTGAAAAAGAAAAACAAAGAACAGAATTTGCTCTAAACGAAGTTTCTCTAACTGAAAAAGACAAAAAATCAGCAGAAGACTTATTAAATTTAATTAAATCCTACTTCAAAGATGCTCTTTACTTCTATGAAAAGGAAAATTTCCTAGAATCCTTTGAACTCTTCTCTTATCTCTGGGGGCTTTTAGATGCAGGAGCAAGATTAAATTTATTTAATCCAAATAATGCAAAAAAACATTTCAAAATAGAACAGTAAGTTATTAAATTTAAGATTATTCTTTTTCAATATCAAGAAATTATTAAACCTGCTCAAAAAAGAGAAATTAAAAGATATTCTTTAATTATATAGAAATTGAAGATAAAACTGTATCAACTGACTTTTAACGAGTTTATACCATTTTTTCAAAAAGAATATTATTAAAATAAATAATTTATAAAACTCCAAAGTTCCAGTGGAAATAAAGGGGTGTTTATTCTTCTCACTACCCCTTGATTTCCTGTAGAAATACTAATCTAAAAAATAATTCCATATTTAAAGATTTCCAACTTTAAAGATATATATCCTACTTATGAATGTAATTTAGAACTTTACATACTTATATACCAAATATTCTTTTTATATTTATTCTACTTATACACTAAATATATTTTGCATATAAATTATATTTTATCTATTTTAAACAAAATGCTTTTTAAACATTTATATATAAATATACCTTTATCTATAAATATACCTTTATCTATAAAACAAAATTCTTCAAATTTTTATGTGTTTAACAAGAAACAAAACTAAAAATTAAATTTTACTAAAACCTACTCTCAAAATTATAGATACTATAAACCAATTAAAGGAGTAAAAATAGGACAATTATACTCTCTCTTTAGCTTACTAATCTTCTCAATATCGTCCGTAGGACTTACAACAGCACTAAAAGAACTAAGTCCAAGAATTCTTCCTTCTTTTGTCTTCTTAAAATAATCCCTGCAGAACAAATATCCCTCAACTTTCTTCCTTTCATTTTCTCTAAGCGGTTCATACAAAGGAACAGCTCCTCTTTTCATAATCATAAGACAAGCCTGGGCAGAGTTCTCACCCCCAAGACATAAAACATAATCAGAAGTACCAATAGGCAGTCCTCCAGCTCCAGGCTCCTTTGAATCAAAAATAAACGCTTCATTCTTTAATACTTCAATATAAATATTAACATCTGGCTTTAACAAATCAACCTTGCACCCAGAATTCAAAACAATATGCTCCCCTACAATTTGATTAATTTCAAGTGAAGTTTTTGGAAATCCTTTGTCAAGTCTGCGGGCAGTAATTCTAAAAGTTTTAGCTCCATCAATAATATTCATAGCCTCTCTTTTCATAACTTCAATATCAACCTCAATTTTCTTAACAATAGAGTAAGATACAACTCCAAAAATCCGCTCAAATTTAATCCCTTTATCTGCGCCGTAAACAATAATCCTTCCTCTTATTCTTTTTACATTATTATACTTGAAGTTATTCTTTTCAAGAAAGATAATTATATTATCAACTAAAATCCTCTCAAATCTCTCTCTTGTAATCTCACTCTTAGTTCCAATTTCTCCGTATCTAAGCAAGTAATCCATATCTTTTTAATTTTAGTTTAAAATATAAACTGTATGGAAAAGTTAATTTGTTTGATTTCAGGCGGAATAGACAGTCCAGTATCAGCATACATGATGAGAAAAAAAGGTTATGAAATTATTTTCCTGAATATATCTCCAAAAAAAGAAATAAAATCAATAGAAAAAGTAAAATCCTTAATCAAAATAATCTCTCCAAATTCTAAACTATATATAGTAGATAATCAGGACTTAATGAAAGAAACCATAAAATATTCAGGCCCAAATACCTGCTTAATCTGTAAAATATTTATGATGAAATTAGCAGAAAAAATAGCACAAGAAGAAAAAGCAAAAGCAATCCTAACAGGTGATAATTTAGCTCAAGTCGCATCGCAGACAATGGCAAATTTAATCATAGAGGAAAGAGCAGTAAGAATTCCAATAATTCGCCCTTTAATCGGCTTTGATAAAATAGATATTATAAACATAGCAAAACAAATAGGAACTTTTGATATTTCTGTTTCATTTGCACCGCCTTGCCCGTATGTTCCAAAAAAACCCTCAACAAGAGCAAAGCAGAAAGAAATAATTGAATTAGAAAGAAAAATTAACCTGAATAAATTCTTAGAAAAATCTCTTTTATCTGCAGAGAAAATTATCGTCTCTTGAATCTCTCTAAAGTATAATACTTTGCATTATTGTAAATAACTTCAATTGCAGATAAGCTCTCAGCAGGAGCATTATTAGATTTTTTTGCAACTTCATATATATGGTATAAAGTTCTAGCTGCCTTTTCAAGCTCTTCAATATTGCTTTCAGTTTTTATTCTTTTTATTAAAATATCCTTCATCTCCATAGGCAGTATTAATTTTGAATAATCATTCTCAACAATTCCCTGTAAAAAAACCTGTCCAACTCCTCCCATTGATTTTGAAATAGGAACGCCGTCAATAGCCTTCTCAAGTTCATCTTGTTTTAAAAGCGCTTTTTTGTAAAAATCAATTTGTGTGAGTTCAAAATTTGAAAGCTGTTTTTTTATTTTTTTTGAAAGTAAAAATATAGAAGTTATTCCAATACCCATAGTTCCAGCAGATAAAGATGATACAGCAGGAATCATAGAAAAATTTCCAGAAACTGCAGAACTAAAAGTGGAAATAAGTAAAATCATGCTTGTAGAAAAAGCAACAGATGAAGCAATTATCAATTTTACAGCAGGTTTCATACAGAAATTATTGTTTTTAAAACATTAAAATATTTCCAATTTATTGTTTAAACTGCTAAATTGGGATAGTAATCAAAAAAAACTAAAAAAAATAGATATTTCCAATCTTTGCATCCACTCTTTGAGTCATTAAAGAAAAAATAT
>CAZVOT010000055.1:0-5991 GCA_964628775.1 Candidatus Woesearchaeota archaeon | reverse complement strand
AAAATTTTTTACAAACCAAGAGTTATCCCCTTCAAATTTTTTTAGTTGTAATGTCATTTGATTAGTCATGCTATTCACTTCTTTATTAACTCAATCTTTTCTTATTTATTAATTTAATTATTAATAAGAAAAAGATTATAAATATTATTAAAAATAGTTTCTTTACTCTTTCATGTTCCTAAAAAATCAACTTTTTTCTTTTTATCTATATGCTTTATTTTATATTCAAGTTTGAGTGCAGCGCTTTTTGATAGATTATCCTTGTATGCAATCAACTTAACTGGAATTCTCCCTCTTGTGTACTTAGCGGCTTTGCCTTTATTATGTGCAGAAATTCTTTTTTTTAAGTCATTTGTAGAACCGCAGTATAATGTTTTATCACTGCACTCAATTAGGTAGACGCACCAATATTCCATTTTACTTTGGAAGTTTTATTCCAACTGCCTGAGAATATCCTTCCTTGTTCATAGATATACCATATAAACTGTCTGCCATTGAGAAAATATCATTGTTGTGGCTGATTACAATAAACTGAGAATTTTTTGAGTATTCCCTGATTAATTTTGCCAGCATTACTGAATTAGTCTTGTCTAGTGCTGCGTCAATTTCGTCCATTACATAAAAAGGAGCCGGCTCGAATTCCTGAATTGCAAATATGAATGCAAGAGCTGTTATTGTTTTTTCTCCTCCTGATAAGCTTCTTATTGTCCTTATGTCCTTTCCTTTTGGTTTTGCCTTTATGTCTACTCCAAAGCCTTCTTCTAAAGGATTATCTTTGTTTTCAACAATTAACTCTACCCAACCGCCTTCTGAAAGTCCTGAGAATATTCTTTTGAAGTTTTCCTGGATTCTATTTAAAGTATCCAAAAATTTCGCTGATTTTTTCTTTTCAATTTCCTCTACCATTTCAAGAACAGTATTTTTTTCTACATCTATTTTTGAGACTTTTTCTTCTGCTTCCTTGAATTCTTTTTCTATTCCCTGGAAAGCTGTCAGAGCTTTTTCATTTATTGCTCCGAAGGATTCAAGAGCTGTTTCCATTCTTGAAACTTGTTTTTCCAGGACTTCAGGACTGTATTTATTTTCTTTTTCTATCTCAATTCCTTCAAATTCAATAAATCTCTGATTTACTCCTTCTAATTTCGCTGATTCTTCTGCTCTTTTTATCTTGATTGTGTTTACTCTATCTTCAATTTCTTCCATTCTTTCTCTAACTTCATCCTGATTTTTATCTAGTTTTTTAATTTCATTATTTAAATCACTTCTTTCTTTTATCAAGTCATCATACTTTCCAACAAATTGTTTTTCTTCAATTTCCAAGGATTTTATTTCTTCTTTTGTTTTACTTGATTTTTCTTTTAATTCTTCCAATTTTTTTGAGAAAGATTCTTTTTCTTTTGAGAAGCCGTCAATTAATTTGCTCATTTTTTTAATATCAGGAGATATTATACTTTCAATTTGTCTTGCAGATGTTTTTATTTCAATTGAAATCTGGTTTGATTTTTCTCTGGTTTCTTTTAATTCTTTTTCAATTTTTTCTATTTCTTCTTTGGAATAATCTTTTGGCAGATTTTTCAGTTCTTTCATCTGGGAATTTAATTTCTTTATTTCTTTTTCAAGTTCTTTTGGTTCTTCTTTTACATCTAATTTTTTTATTGTGAACACCAATTCCTTTGCTTTGTTTTTTACTAAATTTAGTTCACTGTCTATTTTCAATTTATTTTCTTTCATTGAAAGAAGTTCTGTTTCGCTTGATTTCTTTTCTTTTTCAAGTTCAATCAAAGCATTTTCGATTTCACTCAAATGATTTCTCAGCATTTTTTCCTCTTTTTCAAGTTCTTCTGTGCTGAAACTGGCTAATGTGTTGTTTCTAAAACCTCCTGTCATTGTTCCGCTTGGTTTTATTATATCTCCTTCATTTGTTACCATTTCTATATTTCCAATTCCAATTTTTTTTGCTGTTTGGAAATTATCAACAATTAAAGTTGAGCCAAATACATAATCAAAAATGTTTTCAAATTTAGAATCAAATTTTATGAGTTCTTTTGCAAATCCAACAACACCAGGTATTTTTACAAATTCCCTGCTTTTTTCACTTATAGGTTTTGATTTTATTTTTGAAAGAGGTATAAATGTTGCAAATCCTTTCCTGCTTTTTTTCAAATATTCTATACATTTTATTGCAGTATTTTCATTTTCAACAACAACATAATTTAACTTAGGACCGGCTGCTATCTGCATTGAAAGAGAGTGTTCTTTTTTTACTTTGGCAAGTTCTGATACTGCGCCGTATATGCCGTCTATTTTTTTATTATCGCGCATTTCAAGAATTTCCTGAGTTCCCTGCCACAGCGAGTCTCTTCTTGCCTTGTTTTCAATTACAGCTGACATTAACTTGTCTTCAATTTCTTTTTTCTGTTTTACTGTTTCATCAATTGCAGAGTCTGTTTTTTTCTTTATTTCAATAATTTTTGAGACTGCTTCATTTAATTTTTTCTGTTTTTCTGATTTTTCATTAAGTTCTGAATTTATTTTTTCAAATTCTTTTTCACTTTCTTTTTTCTTTACTGCCTTTTCAAAAAGCTGATTATATTTTAACAAGTCATTTTGGATTCTATACAGAGTCTCTTCATGATACTTTGAGGAGTTGACTACTTTTTCATCTTCTTCCACTTTTTTTAGAATTTCCTTATTCTCTTTTTCAAGTTCTTCTTTTTTCTTTTTTAATGAAGATAAATTTTCTTTCTGTTTTTTTATTTCTTCAATCATTTCTTTTTTTCTTTTTTCAATGCTTTCTGTCTGATTTTTTATGTTTTCAATAGAATTTTCAGTTTCAATCAAAGACATTTTGGAATTATTGACTTTTTTCTGAATTTCTAAGTGTTTTTTTTCTCCTCTTGATTCTATTTCTTTTTCAATTTCCTTAAATTTTTCCTGGAGTTCTGATTCTTTCTGCTTTTCCCCAGAGAATTCTTTGTTTAATTCTTCAATTCTTTTGTTTTCTTCCCCAATTTTTTGATTTATTTCATTTATAGATTTTTCAAATGTTTCTTTTATTTTTGAAAGCCTTGTTGCTTTTTTTATTTTTATTGCTTTTTCAAGTTCATTGTATTTTTCCGCCTGTCTTTTTTCTTTTTCAAGTTCAGAAAGATATTTCTGCCTCTCTTTTAGGAGAATACCTGCTTCACGAAGCCTTGAATCTACTTCTTTTAATTCCTTCATTGCTTTGTCTTTTTTTTCTTCGTAAATTGAGATGCCTGAGAGATTTTCTATCATTTTCTTTCTCTCTTCGCTTGACATATCTACTATTCTGTCTATTTCACCTTGAAGGACAATATTGTGTCCGTCTGTTCTTATTCCCACTCTTGACAAGATATCTGTTACCTGGTTTCTTGCTACTTTTTCATTATTAATTGTATATTCAGAACTTCCTGTTTCATCAACTGTTCTTGTTATTTTTATGCTTTTTGCATCAATTGGAATCAACTTATCTTCATTGTTTATTGTAATTGAAACATGGGCATCTTTTGCTTTTTTTGCATCTTTTGAATTAAAAATTAAGTGCTGTAATTTGTCTGTTCTTAAACCTTTTTTTGACATTGCTCCGCAGACAAATAATAAAGCATCAAGAACATTTGATTTTCCACTGCCATTTGGACCAATTACACAATTGAAACCTGGAGGTACATTGATTCTTGTTATTCCTCCAAAACTTTTGAAATTTTTTAATTCCAGCTGTTCAATGTGAGTCATTTTAGTTAAATTAAAATGAATATGTATTTAAGAATTTTTAATAAGAAAAGAACACAAAAATCTTTTTAATTCTAAAATACCGTCAATTGAAGAGTATATTTTAATCCAATTAAATTGAACAGGAGGATATTCTTTAATTTTTTGAATCATTTAATTCCTTTATAATCTTGTCTTTTTTAATTTTAAATATAAACTTTTTTTCTACTTTTATTTTTTCTAAATAACCTAATTTACTTAATTCTAACAAGTCATTTCTTGCAGTATCATAAGCAACCCCAAAAATATTGATTATTTCATTTATTGTTAGTACTTTTTCAGGTTCTTTAACGGCATCTTTTAATATTTCCGCCTGTCTTAAGTTTATATTCTTTATTTTTTTTATTAAATTTATAATACCTGCCCGTTCTTTTTGTTTTCTTTTAATATATTCTTCCATTTCTATCATTGCTGATTCAATGCATTTGAGATTGTAATCTATAAAATAAGTTAAATCATTTTCATCAGTTTCAGTATATAAGTAGGCTAGTCCATATTTAACTTTTGAACGCAGAATAATTCTAGATAAAGCCATAAATTCAAACAACCAATAACCTCTTGAAAACACATACCAATAAAATACTGCCCTCGCTGTTCTTCCATTTCCATCTTCAAAAGGATGCAGATAACCAATCAAAAAATGAATTATTATGCCTTTTATTATCGGATGGATAAACTCTTTTTCATCATTATTCACAAATTCACAAAGTTCTTCCATTAATTTAGGAATTTTTTTGCAGTCAGGAGGCGTGAGATAAACCTTTTCTGCTTCCAAAGAATCCCCAACAACAACTTCGTTATTATCTCTAAAATCTATTTCATATTTTTTTTCTTTTAATGTGTCTTTTGTAATACTTTTGTGTAATTTTAGTATTGTGTTTACATCTAAGATTTTCTCTTTCATCTTTACTATTTCTTGGATAGTATTATATCCATTAACTATCATCTGCTCAGAATAATTTTTTGGTTTTTTATTGTTTCTTAACATTTCTTTTGCAATTTTTCTTGTGGTTACCGCCCCCTCCAGCTGACTTGATGCAATCGCTTCCTCCATTAATGAACTTATAATATACTTTTCTCTTTCTTGATTGTTTATATTTATTGAATCAAAGTCAGATAATACTTTTCCCCCTAACCCTTTATCTAATATATGCAGTCTTCTTTGGAATTCACTAGAAAGAGAGAAAACAAATTTATACTTATTAAACTGAATTTTTTTGTAATTAATACTTCTTGATAACTTAATTAAAGCCCATATACTCTCTGGTTTTTCATTGCCAGGCATTTTTAAACGCCTTAATTTATCCCAATGAATATATTTTTTGTTCATATCTGCAATAAATGGTAGTATACTCTCTTTTTTGAGGGATATATTCAGCAGTTCTTCAAAGTTTTTTTTCAATAAAACATTTAGTTCTTTTGGTTTTTCAGGTATTCTCATATATCATCTACCAATTTGGTACATTTTGGTAGATATTGGTAGTTGATAATATTTTATAAATCTTTCTACCAATTTGGTACATTTTGGTAGATATTGGTATTAAGAGGCGCCTATTTTTCCGATAAAAAACCAAATCATAAAAGCAAACATAATAAGAGAGTAAATAATTAATGATAAAGGTTCGATATTTTTTGTAATGCCTGCAATTAAAAGCTTATACGCAATATAGAAAAACACCATTTCTCTTATAAAGTATTTTGCACCCATTTTGATTCATTGCTCCTCATAACTGCTGTTACTGCTTCTTTCGGCGTTTCTTTTTTAGAAACAACAATAACCTCATTCAGTTTGTTTATATTATTACATCTTTGGCATTTTTTTGATTTTTCAGTATCTTTTATAAATTGATAGAAACCGCATTTTCTGCATCTAAAAACCAAGAATGTCATTTTAGTAATTCATCCTGTTGTGTCCTATATGAATTAAGTATTTTACTCCAAGTTCTTTTAAAGAAAGAGGAATATCGCAGGCTCCAAAACATGTTCCAGTCCAGATTAACACTTTTGCATTTGTTTCTTTTTCTATTTTTTCTGCAAATTCTACTGCTTTTGGCTTTATGCCTTCCGGCATTTGTATTGCTATTAAATCAGCTTTTGATTTTTTTATTTCTTCTAATGCTGGATTTAAGTCAAATTCCATATTAATAATAAAAAAGAAAGAATTTAAAGAATTTTTTAAATATCAGGCATTACCGGCCAGTT
>CAZVOT010000054.1:0-6007 GCA_964628775.1 Candidatus Woesearchaeota archaeon | reverse complement strand
AGTGGCAGAATATGTTAAGAAACAGGGATTTATGGAAATTCATCTTCTTGATATGATCCCTTGTGAAGAAAATTCTAAAAAGCTTTTTCTCTCAAAAGAAGAGTGGAGAGAGTTTTATAAAATATATCAAAAAATTAAGGATATGAGAATAAAAATAAAACCAAACCATGCATTATTATTTTTAAAAGAATTTGAGAAATATGTTAAAGTACCTTTTTGTATGGCAGGAAGATTTAAAATGATTATAACTGCTGATGGGAATATTGTTCCATGTAACTATTTTAAAAATTCAAAGTTTGTTTGCGGCAAAGCTTTAGATGAAAATTTATTAAGTGTCTGGAAAAATTCTCCTATAATGAAAAAATTTAGATATTTTGTTCCTGCTGAGGATAAATGTCAAAAATGTAAATTAATTAATTTGTGTACGGGAGGATGCAGAGCAATGTCTTTACATATTTTTGGAGATGCATTTAAAGCAGACCCTTATTGTTTAGTTTATAACTTAAAAGATGAGTGAAAATAGTGGATTACACATTGTAGAAATAGAAGTTACTAATAGATGTAATCTAAATTGTAAACATTGTTATGTAGATAAAAATACACTCAATGATTTAAATGAGAGTACAGTTTTAGATTTGATTGATCAAATTTCAAAATTAAACATATACAGACTAGTTTTTACAGGAGGAGAACCTCTACTTATTGAAAAAATTTTCAATTTTGCTATATATGCTAAGAAAAAAAATATACCCCAAGTAGTTTTAATGACAAATGGATTATTAATAAATAAAAAAAATCTAAAAAATCTAAAAATTTTTGACCTCATTCAAATGAGTATTGATGTTCCTCCAAATGAAAAACCCCATTTTAGAATTGATTACTTTAAAAAACTTGAATCAAAAATAGATATTCTGAAAAAAAATAATATAAAAATTCATCTTCAAGCTACAATGTCTAGATTTTTGATCTCTAAATTAGAGTTATTATCTAATTTTTCAAAAGAAAAAAAGGTGACTATAGGTATTAATAGACTTATCTTAACAGGAAATGCAAAGGATTTATCAAAGGAGAAATTAACTCCTTTAGAATTGAAGGAAGCATTAGAAAAGATTAGTAATATAAAAAAAGATAATCCTCTTATAAAATGTTCGGACCCACTAATTTTTTTGGTTGATGAAGAAAAAATGAAAATTTTTGAGAAGACTCCCAAAAAAAATATTTTAGGGGGGTGTATTGCAGGTATATCTACTCTTTATATAAAATCAAATGGAGATGTTCTTATCTGTCCTTTTGTTAAGTTACCTATTTCAAATATCTTTAAAGAAGATATTAAATCAATTTGGTTTAACAATCAAACATTAGATAAATTAAGAAATAGAAAAAATTTAATTGGTAAATGTGGGTCATGTGTTTATCGTTCTTTTTGTGGGGGTTGTAGAGGAGCATCTTTACTAAATTATGACTCTCTCTTTTGCTCAGATCCTAACTGCTGGTTATAATAAAAATTTCTTAATTTAAATTATTTAATTAAGTGCTCCCGCCGGCTCACAAAAATAAAAAAAGTATTTTTGGTGCCGCGGGATTTAACAAGTTTAAAGTGCTCCCGCCGATGCACAAAATTATCATTTTGGCACCGTCGGTTAAGAGAAATTATAGTGCTCCCGCCGGGATTTGAACCCGGGTCCCCGACTCGAGAGGCCGAGATCCTTGACCGGACTAGACTACAGGAGCAAATAGTAATTTAAAAATATAATAAGGAACTTTTAAAATCTTATTGAAATTTCAGCAGTTAGATTTATAGACTGCAAAATTGCTGTTTTCAAAAACAACTGGAAATTTCTCTGAGAGATTATTTAATATGTTTTCATCAAAAAGGTAGAGGTAATAACCTATTTTTTTAACATCTGTATCTGGAAATTTATCTGCTTCGTAAAAAACACCATCTTCTGCCTGAATAAAATTAATTTTTCTTGGATGCATCAGATTATAATCTTCTATAAAATAGGAGATATTATATTTTTTTAATGACATACAGATTTCATCTTTATCCAAAGTTCTAAAAGGTTTAAGTACAGAAAGGTCTCTGTCTACTCTTTCTAAAAAAGAATTGAAATAATTGTGATTTACAACCGGCACTCTTCTTCCTGTAAAAGAGGATATTAACAAAGAATTTGGTTCTGTAAGAAAAAAGAAATCAAATATTAGTGCGGGATTATCAATATTTCTAACTCCTTGGAAAACCTCATCAATATTTCCGATTACATCTTCTTTATCTGTATTATTTTTTATCCAGGAATAAACTTCAGTAACTTCTTTTTTTTGATTATAGGACATACCAAAACCTAAATTAAATAATTCTAATTCTTTTGGATTTTCAAAAATCCAGAGGTATTTATTTATGTTAAGAGAAAAAATTATTATACTTAGAAAAAGAAAAACATAAAATAATTTTTTATTTTTCTTTTCAAAAATTAATAAACTTATTACTGCATAAAAAGGGTATATTGACTGCAGGAGAGAAACTGCAAAACTTGAACCCATTGCGAGATTAAGTAAAGGCATTGAGACAATCCAGTGAAAAACCCAGAAGATTATGGCTGCTGAATAAATCAAAAGATGCCTATATTCCTTTTTGAATGCAAGAACTATCAGAGATGTACATAATAAAAAAAATGAAATTGGCTCTTTTGTATATGACATAAAATCCCAAAGATATAAATTTACAAAAGCACCTGAAGGATTTTTTACAATGAAAGAGTATTTAAGAAGGAGAGGAAGCCACCATGGAATGGAAAAAAGAACAATTAAAAGCCCGAGATACAAAATTTTTTTATCTCTCAGTTTATGATTCAATAAAATGTAAATAAGAAAGATAAGGGATGAAAGAACAAAATATTTTGTTGTAATTAAAGATAAATTAACAATTGGGAGCCCTAAAAGAAAAGTATTTTTTTCTTTTTTATTTAATGACAAATTAAAGATAAAGAAGGTTATAATTAAAATACCTCTTATTTTTGGTATATCTTCCATAAATTGAGTAAATAGAAAGGTGCAGGACAAAAGCAGAGAGAGGATTATTTCATGTTTTGGTTTTAATTTGAGAAATTTGAGTATAAAACTGCAAATCCAGTAAAAAAACAATATTTCTACAAGGGGATTTATAAGAGAAACTACAAAAGCCGGGAGAGAAGAAACTTTTGCTATTAATGCTTTTTCTGTCTGTGTCAGGAAAGGATAATACTGGAATTCTCCTGCTTCTGTGTGGGGATAATCCCATGGCAATCTGCCTATTCTAATACTTTCTATATATGCAACATGGCTAAAATTATCTCTTGATATAAAAAAACCATTTTTAAAGACACAGTAGAAATAGATAATAAAAATGACTGCAAAAAAAATCTGAATTGGTTTTACTTTTGATTTTTCTATTTTTAAATCTTTTTTGTATAAGCAGATAATTAGAAAGAATAATAGAGAGTAGAATATTAAAACTGCAATATCGGGTATTTTTAAGAAATTTATAAATATTATAGAGGGAAGAGAAAGTATTTCCCCGATAATTACAGAATAAATATATAATTCTGATTTTTCTTTTTTCAGGAATTTTTTTGCAATGAAAAAACCTGGAAAAAATATAGTAATAAAAAAAGAAGAGAAGTATAAGAATATTGAAAGAAGATTTACTATAGGAAGTTTAAAAAAAAGCATATTGATAAAACTTTATATTCAGACAGAAATAACTCTTTTTAATGAAGACAAAAAATTATGAGTTTATAACTGCAATTTCTATGATAATAGGCGCTGTTATTGGAGCTGGAATCTTCGGACTGCCTTATGCTTTTGTAAAAGTTGGGTTTTTTGCCGGACTTGGAATATTAATATTATCAATTGTTATGATAATTATTTTGATGCTTTCTGTTGTTGAACTTACTTTGGCTGTAAAAAAGGAACATCAAGTTCCTGGTTTGATTGGACATTTTTTAGGTGATACTGGCAGAAAATTAAATTTAACTGCTTTTGCAATTGGGGTATACGGCGCTACAACTGCTTACCTGACTGGATGCAGCGGAATTTTATCAGAAATTTTCGGTGTTGAAAAATCAATTGTTATGTTATTTTATTTTGCTTTTATCTTCTTCTTGGTTTTAAAAGGTATTAGAACAATTGCTTTTATGCAGTTTTTTTCTGTTATTTCTATATCTTTTATTGCTGTTTTACTTTTTATAAGCCACGCGAATATGATTAATTTTTCAAATTTTTCATTGGATGTTAATATTAATGAGTTTATCCCTTCTTTTGGAGTTATTCTTTTTGCATGCCTTGGAATGAATATAATTCCTGAAATGGCAAGGCATGTGAGCGAAAGAAAAGGTGATATGATAACAATTGTAATTACTGCAATGACTATATGTTTTGCTGTTTATGCTGTTTTTTCTTTTGTATTTGCCGGAACTTATGGAACTTCAATAAAAGATGTTGCAACTGACAACTTAAGCAGTGTTCTTTTTATTTTAGGAAGTGTTTTTGCTCTTTTTTCAATGTCCAACTGTTTTTTATCAAATGGAGTTGTTTTTAAGGATTCTATGATTCAAGACTTTGATATAAAAAGTAATCTTGTTGCTGCTTCAATTGCATGCCTTCCTTCACTTATAATTGTTAATTTCCTGGACCCTTCTTTTATTGATATTTTATCTTTTACTGGAATTTATACTGCGAGCATTCAAGGAATTTTAATACTTTCTGCAACTATTAAGGCAAGAGAGAAAAGCAGGATTAGAATAATCCCTTTTGGAAATTATCCTTTGTATTTCCTTACTGTTATTTTTGTATTTTTAATGACTTTTAAGACAATTGAAATGCTTATTTAATAATTTCATTTTTTTCTGTGTCTTTAAATACAACAGCATTTGGATATACCAATGTTCCTGAACTTAATTTGATTCCAGGCATTATTGAAGAATTAACTCCTGTTTTTATGTTATCCCCTGTTATACAACCCAATTTGTGAAGATTGGAATCCTTTTTCTTTCCATTTATCATAACAAAAATATTTTTATAGTCATGCCTTAGATTTGCTATTTTTGTTCCGCTTCCAAAATTGCAGTTTTCTCCTATTACTGAGTCACCTATATAATTATGATGTGGTACTTTAGTTCCTGGCATAATTATTGAGTTTTTTACTTCAGAGGCAGCACCTACTTTTGTGTTGTCTGAAAGAGATGTTCCTGCTCTTATATAACAGTTTGGGCCGATTTTTACATTTTTTCCTATGTATACTGGGCCTTCTATATAGGAACCTGATTTTATTTCTGCTGTTTCTTCAATTATTACTTTTCCTTTTAAAATTGTGTAAGGTTCTACTTTGCCTTTTCTGTATTCTTCCATATTCTCTAAAAGGAATTGATTTATTTTTAAGGCATCCCAAGGATAGCCGAAATCAAACCAATAATCTGAAATTGAGATTACTTTCACTTTCTTTTTTTCTGATAAAATAGTTATTGCATCTGTTACTTCAAATTCTCCTCTTTCTGACTTGCTTATTTTTGAAAGTGCTTGAAATACTTCTGGCGTGAATTTGTAAAGAGCTGTATTTATCAAATTGCTAATGAAAGTTTTTGGTTTTTCAACTATTCTATCTAAAAATCCATTTTTTTCAACTAGAACTCCGTAATTTTCAGGGTGTTCGTGAGTCATTCCTGCTACATAATTTAGGTTATCATCTATCATTATTGATTTTATGTCTTTTTTTGAATAGAGATTATCTGCCATTAAAACTATGAAATTTTCTTTTTCTGTAAAATTCTCTGCATATTTTAATGCATCTCCGGTACCTACTTGTTCTTTTTGTTCTATTAATTCTGCTTTTATGTCAAATTCTTTCAGGAACTCTTCTACTTTTTCTTTTTTGTAACTTACTACTATACCTATTTCTTTTATTCCTGCTGATTTTATGTCATTTATTAAGTGGTATAGAAAAGGTTTTCCTGCAATATGAATTAATGGTTTT
>CAZVOT010000053.1:0-6114 GCA_964628775.1 Candidatus Woesearchaeota archaeon | reverse complement strand
ATTGAATAATTTTGCTGATACAAAAGATATAAGCGAAGCTCTTAGAGAGACAAACACAATATGTGTTATTAAGATAAAGGAATTAAAAGAAAAAGACCCAATGGAACTTAAAAGAGCCGTACTCAAGCTTAAAAAAATAATAAATGTTGACGGCGGAGATGTAATTGGCATTGATAAGAATTATGTAATTGCTGCTCCTAGATATGTTTCTGTTGTAAAAGGAGCCAAGTCAGAAAATAATGGTTTATATGAGCGGGAATTTGAAGGATAATCCTAGTTTCGAAAAAATTTTTTCTGAACTCAACTGCATTGCGTGCAATAAAAAAACACTTGAAATTATGCAGAGAATTTCTAATATTCCCTACTTCGGCGAAATATTTGAGACAATAACTTTATGCAAAAGCTGCGGTTTTAAAAATTCTACAATACTGTGCCTTGAACAAAAAGAACCTATTTATATTGAATTTAAGATAGAGGAAGAAAAAGACCTTGAAGCAAGGGTAATAAAATCCCAAAACTGCATTGTTGAGATTCCTGAACTTGGAATAAAGATTGAACCCTGTACAGCGAATGAAGGTTATGTTGCAAATGTTGAGAGTGTTCTATTTAGAATAAAGGAAACATTGTTTGGCATAAAAAATAAAAAATCACAGGAGATTATAAAAAAAATTGATGACTGCACTGATGGGAAACTTTCTTTGACTTTAATATTCCAAGATAAAAGCGGACTTTCAGACATACTCTCCCCAAAAACAATAAGGAAAATATTAAATACTAAAAAAAATTAATTTCTTCTTATGGTATCAGAAGTTACTTTAACACAAGTTTATCTAATGCAGTGTATAACTGTAGGAATATGTCTCTCATTATGGATAGGAGCTAGATACACCATAATGATGGACAGGAAACTAAAAAGATTGATAGATGGTGTTTCAAACATGGAAAGAAAGCAGATGGAGCTTGAAGAAAAAGAAATAGCACTTGATCGGAAATTAGTTTCAATGGCTCTTAAAAAAACAAGAAAATAAACTTATTCTTATTTTATTGTATTTTTGTGTATTGCTAAGTTCTTACAAAATTTATTTTGATTCAAAGAAAAGGAGTTTATATTTCCATCTTTTTGATGGGATTTTTACTTTTCTCTTATAGTTGAAATAGTCATTTAATCTATTTGAGAAGCAGAGAAGATAAACTATAGAAGATAAGAATTCCTGCTGATATTGCAGGCATTGCAGGGTACATTTTCTTTTTTTGTCCAAAATATGAAAGAAGAATAAGTCCAAAGACAGCGCCGTATATTGACATATATCCAAGAACCATATTGATTCTTCCTGCTGTTCCTGCAAAAATTATTGGAAGGACTATATCCCCTCCACCAAGCCCCATAATTTCTCCATTTTTTTCAACAATAAGTCCTAAAAACAGCTTTTCTTTTTCCTGTTCTTTTGCTATTTTTTTCATATGTCCTGAGATATAAACAGAGAAAACATCATATATTGATATTAATATAAGCAGGATTATTATTGAATATATACTGAAAATAGGTATAAAAATGGCAGAAACACCTGCAAAACAGAACATTGAAAAGATGTTTTTTAGATACAAATCATCTTCTTTTAAAAAAAGCAGAGCCATTAAAAATGCTGACAAGAAAGCAAGTTCTTGACTGATAAAGATGGAAATGCTGATTCCTGCACATATAGTTAGAGCAATTATCAGCCAGACTTTCCATACAAGCATTAATTTGTATTTAATCAAAAGAATAAAGATAATTGTTGAGACACCCACCATAATCATAAAAAATACAGGAGCTATATTTTCTTCTATTTCAGGAGGAGTTATTTCATAAGGAAGGGCTTTTTTGAAATAAACTGACTGGACAAAAAAACCAAATAATAAGAAAATCATAAAGATAAATCCAAATAAAAGAATGAACCCTCTCTCCTGCTTCATCTTGACTTCTTTTTTGGTTTTTTAGTTTTTCTCTTGGTATCTGCTTTGTTCTTTTTTATTTTTTCTGTTTTTTTTACAACAAATTTGGACTTAAATGCAGGGGGTTTAGATTCTAAACTCTTTAGTTCAGGAGTTTTTTCATTGTTATTTGAAAATAACATTCCCTGCTTCATTTTTGTTTCAAATAAATAAGAACAGAAAAGAAGAATCATTTTTGGATTTCCGTTTGATTTATCCCAGATATCCATTATTTCTTTGTCTGAAAAACTTTTTACTTCTTTTGCTTCTTCTCCAAGAAGAGCTATTCTTCCTTCAACCATTTTTTTTGCTTCTGAAAATGATAATGAAGGCATTTTGTAAATTTCTATTCTTTCTGCAAGAGAAGGTTTTATTTTTAATAATGATGAAAGAGTATCCTGCATTAATGAGAGAATTATAATTTTTCCAGCATTGTTTAATTCTTCTAAATAGTCAACTACAGAGTTGAGAGGAGTTTCCTTTATCTCTGCAAAGAAATCTATGTTATCAATGAGAATTGAATATTTTATCTTCTTTTTCGGAGCTTCTTTTAAATCTTTTATTATTTTTGAAGCATCGGGCTTGTAGATTTCAATATTACTATTTTTCAAGAAAGATTCTATTTTATGAAGAATCAAGGATTTTCCAGAACCGAAGTCGCCAAGAAGAATAATTATTTTTTTTGTTTTGTCTTTTATTGAAGATTCTATTTTTAAGAGAAGCTCTTGATATTTGCCAATTACTTCGCTGTCATCTCTTTCTATTAAAAATGGATTTATCACATTAGTTTAACTTAAAGAGGATTTTTATATTTTATGTTAAGTATATTCTTTTGTATATTTTAGTATTCTGCCAGAGTATATGCTTAATATTTTATTTTGATGCATGCTCCAAATTTAGATTACTTTTTTTAAATTGTTTTTCTAAAAACTATAAATATATTAAATTTAATTCAAAAACATAAAAGTAGATATTTTTAATTTTTATAGAAAGAAGGAGTTCTGAAGATGTCTGCGTATTCTTCTTCTATACATATTAAAATTGAAGATTTTTCTCCAACTTTTTCATTAAACTTTTTTTTTGCAGTAATTTCAATATTTTGTTTTAATTTTTTTTGTTCTGATTCAATTTCTGTTATTATTGGCTCAATTCTAGAATAAACTTTTTTTAATCTTTGTACTTCCCCATTAAAAACAGCAGGGTCTCTTTCTTTTTTGTTTTCAAGTGCAATTACTTCTCTTTTAAAATTATTATAATCAAGGGAAAAGAAATTAACTGTTTCATTCAATGCTTTATCTCTATTTTTGTTTTCAATGAGTTTTTCAACAAAAAAGGATAGATATACATCTTCTTGATTTATTGGACTTACTGAGTCATTTTTTAAAGGATTAAATTTTTCTTCAATATTAATTTCATCTTTAGAAAGAATTGTTTCAATATCTACAAAAGGAACTCCTGCTGACTCTGCCATTTTTGGAAGATAAGTCATTGCTTCTAAACTTGAATTTAAATCTCCATAACCAAAGAAAATCCAATTATCTCTGTTTTTAGGTTTTTCCAGAATAAGTTCAATATTATTATGAATAGTTTCCAGATAATTATCTGAAAAGGGAGTTCCAATTAGCAAATAAATTTTTTTTCCATTTTTTTCAAAGGAAGTCAAACTGCAGTTTGATTCTTCTTCTAACCAGCCTCTTTCGTTGATTTCTATAAGTTCATCTTGCTGTTTTTTGGCAGCGTTGTATCTCTTTTCTCTTGTTGCTTTTCTGCTAAAAGGTTTTCTTCGCTTTTTATCATTAGAATTATCTGTAGTGATTTCTTCAATTGAAAAATTATCCAAATTCGACATAGTACGCTCCTTTATTAGTTAATTATCTAATTAATGATGGCTTTACAAAACTTTATAAATGCTTTTATGAATAAGTAAAAACAAATTTATCTTTACATAAAATCCTGAATTATTGTCTGATTTAATACTCTGGATTCTTTTTGTATAATCCTAAAATCAATATCTAATAATTGTTTTAAGTATGAGAAAACCTGTTCTTTTGATTCAAAAATTTTGAATTTGCTGTTAAGTGCTTTTTTTACTGCTTCCCTTACAACCCAGACACCAAGAGGAAGCCAGTATTCACTTGAAATCTGCCGTATAATAAGCACTCCTGCCTGTTTTTTTATTTTTTCTAAGTATTCCAGTACAGGAAGGCGTGAAGCATAATAACCTCCTGAACACTCAAAGGAATACTCCTTTCTGCCGTTATAGAACTCAAAATCGTGAGTATAGCCTGTTTCTTCTTTTGCCCATAAACTTCCTTTTAAATTGAATTCAAAAAGTTCAAAACACCAGTTTTTTGGAAGAAGAATAACTGCAAATCTATTACCATAATGTCCGCCGTAGAATAACTGGAATTTATCAATTAAAGGGAAGTTTTTTACATCTTCTATTTTTTGAATACCTAAAGAATCATCAACTGCTGTTATTGCCCATTTTGTAGGAATTAATTTTCTTTTTATGCCAAGTGTTCCTGCTGACATTAATCTGGAAAGATGGTAGACATCTAAATTATTCTTATCAAGGAAATTTATTGCCTCAACTGCAGGAAGGTCTGTCTGGTAATATACTTTTTCAACAGCAGTGTTTATCTTTACATTTTCAGTTATTTTTGCTGATTCAAGTTCTATACTTGGGCCCATTGGTTTGTTTTCAGAGTCAAAAGAAACTGAAATTTTTGGAATATTTTTTAGCTTTATCTCCAATTCAAGCTGTTTTGATGAAAGAGCAATGGGCTGGATAAAATCAAGAATAAATTTAGAAGAGCTGTCTTTTATGTCGATATCTTTTTTTGTGTTAAATACAATGCTTCTTCTTCTTACTATTTCATCAATTTTTAATTTTTCATCCATCCAGGATTTTACATTATCATAGCTTTCTGCATTCTGTATTGAAGGAATGCATAAGGAACCAGCATTGATTTTAGGGTAATTATAACTTCCAATAAAAACATTTGGGGGGGTTATACTGGAGAACTCTTTTTTTAAACTTATTTTTTGTATTTCGTATTTTTTCAAAAGAAGAGGACACTTTGGTTTTTTACACCATAACCTTCCTCTGCATTTATAACATAAACTCATTAATTAAAATAAAAAAAGAAATTATATAAATTAAATCTATACAATAAGAGATTTTTTTACTTTAAAATCAATGCTCCATTTTTTAAAAAAATCATAAATCTCCTCACTTTTTTCAACAGGAACTGAAAAACATCCTCTGCCAAGCTCTTCACCCTTGACTTCAAAAAGCAGTCCTTCTGTTTTTTTTCTGCCATACAGAGAATGGGAAAATCTTGATTTATCCGCAGGTTTCATTTTTTTTAAATTATAAGAAAAAATTATAGAGGACTTAAAACCAAGAAGATTGGATATTTTTTTATTATTCTTTAAACTTATTCCTTCATGAATAATTGTCTGCCAGATGCTTTCTTTGTATAAATCCTCAAAAAAAACATAACCTGCATGTATATTACTGCTTCTTATTTTATTTAATGCAATTTCTATATCTTTTTGCGGAATTTTTCTTTTAAAAATAATAATTAAATCAATATCACTCGGTTTTGATTTTCCTTTTATTGAGGAGCCAATTAAAGTGATATCAAAGATATTGCCATTCTCTTTAATTAATTTTCTTGATTTATTTATTATAACTTTTAATTCTTTCAAGAGCATTTTTTATCCTCTCCAATTCCTCTTTTGTTATATTGCGCCTGTATGTTGCCTGATAAATTGAAAATGTTTCGTCAAGAATTTTGTAAATATCTGGAAACAAATTTTTTAAAAATTCAAATCTTTCTGTATGATTTGAAGGAATTTTTCTTATTTTATTATATATTATACAATCACATATTTCAGCTATTGCTTTAAAATATAATGTAACAGAAGCCCTGTATCTTTTTTTTAATTCTTCATCTTTTGCAGAGGACAAGAATTCTTCTATTGCTTCGCTGTAGTTCATGTAAATTATTTACAAAAGGAGTATATTTAAGCTTTTCTGTAAACAATTTACAATTCATAATAATCCAAGAACTTTTCCCAAATTAAACCCTAAATTATTTTTATCTGCTTCAAAAAGCATTATATTTCCTTTGT
>CAZVOT010000052.1:0-6130 GCA_964628775.1 Candidatus Woesearchaeota archaeon | reverse complement strand
AGGATAGAAGAATGAATACATTAGAGTTGCTTGACATAGTAAATGCAGGAGAGACCAGTAGAGTACAATTTAAAGAGGCAATAACATCTGCCGATTCGCTTGCTGCAGAAATTGTTGCGATGGCTAATTCATCAGGTGGTATGATAATAGTTGGTGTTAAAGATAAGACTGGCGAAATAACAGGGTTGGATTATCAGAAACTCCAAGAGTATGGGAATCTCGCAGGCAATACGGCTACAAACAATGTTTTACCTCTCGTCTATCTTGAAACGGAAGCAGTTACATTTGAGAAGGAGAAAAAAAATGTTTTAATAATTCATGTAAAAGAAGGGATAAATAAGCCATACAAAGACAGAAATTTAAATGTATGGGTGAAACAGGGATCAGACAAAAGGAAAATTACCGATAATACTGAACTGCTCCGTTTGTATCAAGCTGGTGGAAATCTGCTTGCTGATGAAATGGAAGTGCTAAATACATCAATTGAGAATGTGGACAAAGATAAGGTTAAATCTTATTTAGAAAAAACAGTTGATAATTATGAAAATATTAACTTGGATTTTACACAGATTCTAAATAATATTAATGTAATCAGAAATGGCAAACTTACGCTTGGAGGGCTTCTGTTTTTTGGGGCCGAACCCCAGAAATTTAAGCCAATATTTTGTATAAAAGCTGTTTCATTTTTTGGTAATGATATAGAAAACACTGACTATCGGAGCAGTAGGGACATTAAAGGAACGATCCCGGAATTGTTTGAGCAAGGATTAGAATTTCTTACTGCTAATCTTAAATACACTCAGCAGGGTCAGAATGTTAATTCATTAGGAAAACTTGAAATATCCAAAGTTGCACTTGAAGAAGTACTTCAAAATGCACTTATTCATAGGGATTATCTGAAAAATTCTCCTATAAGACTTTTAATATTTGATAAAAGAGTTGAATTGATAAGCCCTGGAAAATTACCCAATAGTCTTACAGTGGAAAATATTATATTTGGTAATTCAGTAGTCAGGAACAATCTGCTGGCTTCTTATTGCGTTAGAACTATGCTATACCGCGGACTGGGTTCAGGTGTTAAAAGAGCCATAAAGGAACAACCAAATATTGAATTTATTAATGACATTGAGGGTGAACAGTTTATAGTTAAAATACCAAGACCTCAATGAGATAACTGTGAAAAATGGGGACGCTTTACGTTTTCGGGTTTTTCTATCATTAATTTTAATTTTTAACTTATTTGACTGACTTGCACCTTTTATCCTAATCTGTGTAATTTTTCATATCCTGCCTATTGACAAACGACGAGGGAATAAATAAAATGTATGTAATGGATTGCATCAAATAAAAAAGAGGTGTAATAATTATGTATCAATATAAACGAGAACCACTGTCAAGTGAAAATCAAAATAAACTTATCAATGCCTGTAAAACACCAATAGAAAAAACAATTATTATAACATTGCTTGATACCGGCATTCGTATCAGCGAACTTGCCGGGCTCACAAAAGAGAATATCCAATGGCAAGAAAAAAGAATTATAATTTATGGCAAGGGCGGTCCTTATGGAAAAAAAACGAAGAGAAGAATCTTACCAATGACTGAACGTGTTTATACACTTTTATCAGCAGTATTTACTTTACAAGATAAAATAGGACTCATAAAAAGAACGTTGCAGTGGCACATTACAAAAGTGGCCAACCGCGCTGGAATCTCTAACCCTGTTTCGGCTCATGTTTTAAGGCATACATTTGCAGTAAACTGTATAAAGAAAAATATCTCTACACGAACATTACAGCATTTATTAGGGCATGATCATTTGGCAACAACAGAAATTTATTTGAATCTATCACCGGAAGAAGCTTGCAGAGAATTTTTGTCAAAATATTAATATGCTTCACCTCAAAATAAAAATAATTACCAAAATTGGAGATGAAAATGGATAATGTTTTTAAGAAAAATCTATATCGGTTATTGAAAAAAGATTCTCGTCTTTGGGATGAAGAAAAAAAAGAGTTTAATGAAACTCTTTTGAAAGATTTGATTGATAAACTGGACGAGAAACTTATTGAATTATTGCTTAGTGATAAACAATCAGGGGAAAAGTTTTTTATCAAAATAAAAGATATTTTTATTTTGAAGCAAAACGAACTGAAATTTTTTATTGATGAAAACAAGTTAAATAATTCTTATACGCAATATCAGAACAAAATCGGCTTACGGGTTGGCAACAAACTACTTTGCGAACGAGACGAGGTTGTTTTAGATTGGCCTTTCAAGGACTGTGTGCTTGAAGGCGGAATGACCAAAGAAGACCAAAAAAGAAATGAAATATTTTTCAATGAAATTTTGGCAAAAGACGAAATTGACCGGCTTCTTGATCCAAAAGCTTTGGTTAATTGGAAAAGATACACCGCTAAAGGCGAGGAAGAAGTAAAAGAACTCAAAAGAGACAAAGACGGAATAATCCGCGAAAATTTAATTATCAAAGGCAATAACTTGCTCACCTTACACTCTCTCAAAGAGCAATTTACCGGAAAAGTTAAGCTGATTTATATTGACCCGCCGTATAATACTGGCGGCGATACAGAAACTTTTACCTACAATAATAATTTTAAACACTCTACTTGGTTAACCTTTGTAAAAAATCGTTTAGAAATCTCAAAGGAATTCTTAAGGGATGACGGATTTATTGCCATTACTATTGACCATGTAGAGTTATTTTATTTGGGAGCATTAGCTGATAATATTTTTGGTAGAGAAAATCGAGTCGGAGTTGTTAGTATTGTAATAAGACCTCAAGGGAGGCAATTTGCTAAGTTTTTTAGTGCAACCACAGAATACATGCTTGTATATGCCAAAAATCAAGAGATAGCAAACTTCAACGATGTGGTTTTAGATGAAAATATTGCCAAAGAATATGATCAAAAAGATGAAGCGGGTAAATTTAAATATCAACCTCTTATGTATTCTCGTTTTGTGGAAGAAAAAATGAAAAATGCAAAAGAAAGATATTTTTATCCTATTTATGTAAGTAAAAACTTGCAAGATATTACACTAGAAAAAAAACATGGTTATTTTGAAGTTTGGCCGATAAATAAAAAAAGGGAAATATGTTGGAAAATTCAAAAGGAAAAATTTAAAGAGTTATTAAAAAATAATAGAAATAAATATGAAGCATTAATGGATAAAGGTGAAAATGTTCAGATTTATGAAAAATACAGAGAAGGAGAAGGAACAAAGATTAAAACACATTGGATCGGAAAAAGATATAACTCTACAACCAGTGGCACCGGAGTTTTAAAAGCCATCATGGGCAAAAAAGAATTTAGTTATCCTAAATCTTTATACGCAGTTTTAGATACTCTAAAAATTATGACATCCGATGATGATATTATCATGGATTTTCACGCTGGGAGTGGAACAACTGGGAATGCAATTCTTGCACTTAATAAGGAAGACGGTGGAAATAGAAAATTTATTCTTGTTGAGCAATTAGACGAACATATTTCAATTTGTATTGAAAGAAATAATAGAGTTATTGCACAAGAGAATATTGATGATAATTTTGTTTATCTTGAACTTGCCAAGTGGAACGAAGAAGCTAAAGAAAAAATTTTGAAGGCAAAAAATTTGTCTGAATTAGAAAAGCTATTTGGTGAACTTTATGAGCGTTATTTCTTAAACTACAATGTTAAAACAAAAGAATTTAAGGAAAAAACATTCAAAGAAGAAGAATTTAAAAAGCTTGGTTTAGACAAACAGAAAAAACTTTTTATTGAAATGCTGGATATGAACCAAATGTATGTGAATTTTAGTGAACGAGCAGATAAAAAATACAATCTTTCCAAAGAAGACATTGCTTTGAGCGAAGAATTTTATAACACCAAAAAGTAAAATATGGAAGAAAAATATCTTTATAGCATAATAAGAGATAAAGCTTTTGACCTCAGGGTTCCAAAACCAGAAGTGCCGAAATATATCTCGGATAATTTGAGACATAAACTTTGGTATTGGCAGGAAAGGGCTTTGGAAAATTTTTTGATATATGAAGAAATCAAAAAGCGTGAAAAACAAAATGATCCGTCTCATTTGATGTTTAACATGGCTACCGGTACAGGAAAAACGCTTTTAATGTCCGGATTGATTTTGTACTACTACAAAAATGGCTACAAGCATTTTATTTTTTTCGTCAATCAAAACAATATTGTAGATAAGACCGAAAATAATTTCATCAATAAAAATCATACCAAATACCTTTTCCGACAAAATATAGTGATTGATGACAAAACTATTAATATCCGCAAGGTAGAAACTTTTAATGATACAGATGATATTCAGATTAAGTTTACTTCAATTCACAAACTTCACAACGCTGTTTATATTGCTAAAGAAAACTCAGTTACTCTTGAGGATTTGCAAAAAAGAGATTTAGTAATGCTCGGTGATGAGGCGCATCACCTCAATGCCTCAACTATGAGAAATGGACATGCGGAGATGGATTTGTCATTGGAATTAAAAGAAAATGCCAGCGAAAAAGACATTGAGAAAAGCTGGGAAAATACTGTTCTTGATAAAATTTTACGAAAAGGCAAAAATGAACAAGATATTGTAAATAAAAATGTTTTATTGGAATTTACCGCAACAATACCAAAAAATGCCGATGTTATAGAAAAATATCGCAATAAGACAATTTATAAATTTGAACTCGTTGACTTTCTGAAAGCCGGATATACAAAAGAAATAAATCTTGTTTCCACTTCGCTAAAAAAGAAAGAAAAGATTTTACTTGCTTTGCTGTTTAACTGGTATCGTGGTCAGATTGCCATTAAGCATATTCCTAACTTTAAACCGGTTATCCTTTTTAGGAGCAAGTTTATTGAAGAATCAAAAAAAGATTATGAAGAATTTTTATCGTTGGTTAGCGATTTGACGCCCGCCGATTTTGATTTTTTTAAAAATATTGAGAATAACATAAAACAAGATGGTTCAAGTTCAACTAAGGTGTATGAGCAAGGTAAAAGTCGAGTACGACAAATGCTCAAGTTTATCAAGAAAGAAAAAATAAATATCAGCGAAATTGTAAATTATATCAAAGACGAATTTGCCGAAAGAAACTGCATTATCACAAACTCAAAAGATAACAAGGCAACCACTAAAGAAAAGACAACGGAAGAGCAAGAACAATTGCTTAATAGCTTGGAAGATAAAAACAACCATATTCGTGCGATTTTTACTGTTAAACGATTAACAGAGGGCTGGGATGTATTGAATCTTTTTGACATAGTTCGTCTTTATGAGGGACGGGATGAGGGACATCAAAATGGGCAAAGAGTCGCTGGACCGGCAACTGTTCAAGAAATACAGTTAATCGGACGAGGTGTGCGCTACTTTCCCTTCGATTACAACGAACACGAAAAAAATAAAAGAAAATTTGATACTGATTCAGAAAATCCACTTCGAGTGTTAGAGGAATTTTATTATCATAGCGATGACGATGTTCGGTATCTTGATGAATTAAAACGAGAACTTAAAAACAAAGGGTTTATTCAAGATAATCGCGAGATAAAGAAATTTGCGTTAAAAAATGAATTTAAAAAAACTGATTTTTTCAAAGAGATAAAAATATGGAAAAATGAAAGGATAGATAATCCGGAAAAAAGAAAAAGAACTTTGGCAGAATTGGAAAAGGAGTTTTTATTTGAATACAAAACGAGAGAATTATTCTTGAAAACCGAACATGTAAATTTAGATCAAGACAAAGATGAAACAACGACGGAAACAGTAGTAATGGAAAGTAGAACTATAAGCAAAAAATTTAAAGATTTTGAAAAACATATCATTGCAAAAGCAATAAACAAAAAAGCAACGAAAGATTTATCGTTTTTGCGATTTGATAACCTACAAAATGAATTGAGTGTAAATAGTATCGATGACCTTTTTAATGACAACTTTCTGGGAAATTTCAAAATCAACATCATTACTTCAAAAGATAAAAAAGACCTAAGTTATATTAGCAATGAAGAAAAATTGGAATTACTACTGGGTTTTTTTGATGAATTTATGAGAAAGCTGAAAGAAATTGCCAATCCGTATAAAGGAACTGAAAAATTTAAGCCATTTTCTTTTG
>CAZVOT010000051.1:0-6314 GCA_964628775.1 Candidatus Woesearchaeota archaeon | reverse complement strand
TTCTAAAAATCGTGGAATTCTTGGAAAAATATGAAAGTCCCAAAGAAAAAACAAACAAAATACAAGCAAAGGACTTGATGAGTGAAAAAATAACATCAGTATCTCCTGATGAAACAGTAAAAAAAACAATAGAATTAATGGAAAAAACAGGATTTTCCCAGATTCCTATAATTGAAAATGGAAATCAAATAGGAAGCATTTCAACAAGAACAACGCCTTCTCTATTATTGAAAGAAAAAAATATTCTCTCTGACAAGATAAAAAATCATCTAGAACCTTCTTTCCCAGAAGTTGATATCAACACAAGTTCAGATGAAATCTTAATACTTCTCAAAAACAACATGGCAGTTCTTGTAAAAAAAGAAGGAAAAATAAAAGGAATAATCTCAAGGCATAATTTACATAAATTAGTAAGATAAAAAAAATATTCAACATCTTTATATCTCTTATTGTTTTTTCATATTTTGTGATAGATGAAGAGAATTTTTTTAAAAATGAAGAGATAAGCGAAGAAAAAATAGCGCCAATTAAAAAAACTAAAGGACCCTGCCTTATTCTTGCAGGAGCTGGAACAGGTAAAACAAAAACAATTACTGGAAAGATTGCTTATTTAATTAAAAAAATAGGTATAAAAGAAGATAGAATACTATGTCTTACATTCAGCAATAGTGCTGCTGGAAATTTAAAAGAAAAAGTATCCCAAATACTAAAAAGAGAAACAAGTGCAGAGATTTCAACATTTCACTCTTTTTGCAGTAGAATTCTTCAGGAACATGGTTCAATAATAGGTATTCCTTATAATTTCAAGATTATAGATGATATTGATGCATTGATTATCCTTTCTAGAATGGATTTAACTCCAAATGAAGCAAAATCATATGCTTTTACTATATCTCAGGCAAAAGATTTAAACATTAAAAGAGAAGATTATGTGGGATTAGTAAAAAAATGGAAAATGGAACTTGAAGGGATTTCTCCAGATGTTTTTAAATGGGAAGAAAAATACAAAGAAACAATAGTATCTCTTAGAACTTTAAATACAGAAAATTTAGGTGTAAAAGAAAAATCCAATAAGAGAAAAGAACTTCTTAAATTCAAGGAATTATATGAAAAAATAAAAAAATATAAAAACTTCCTTGAAAAATGGGAAAAATACGAAGAGTATAAAAAACAAAAAGGACTCCTTGATTATGCAGATCTTAATTTAAAAGTTCTTGAACTTTTAAAAAATGTTGAAGAGGACTTTCTTAGAAAGAGATATGATTACATTATTGTTGATGAATTTCAAGATACAAGCTATATACAGTTTGAACTTCTAAAAAAACTAGTCAATAAAGATAGAGATATTACTGTTGTAGGTGATAAAAACCAGACAATTTATGCATTTAGAGGAGCTTTTGTTGATAATGTAGATGATTTTAAAAAAGAATTTGAAGATACAGAAGAGTTTAGAATTACTGAAAATTTCCGCTCAACACAGGAGATTCTTGATGCCAGTTATTCTCTAATAAAAAATAATTATGAAGATGAATCCTCTGTTCTTAAACTGTTTTCAAAAGAAAAAGGGGAAAAACCTCTGGTTATTGAATGCAAAAACGGCGATGAAGAAGCAAGAAGAATTGTTGAAATAATTGATAATGAAGTAAAACAAGGCAGAAAATTATCAGATATTTTTGTTTTATACAGAAGCCACAGCCAGGGGGAAACAATAAAAATGTTTTTACAAAACAGAGGCTACCCTATAAATGTTTCAGGCGGGACAAGTATATTCTTGGATTCAGAAATTTTAACTGTTTCTGCATTTCTTGAAATAATTGCTAATTTTGAAAAACCTTATTATAAAGGAGAACAGTCCTGGTGGAAAGTGCTTCATAGAAGAGGAGTTCTAAATCAGCCGGATTCAATAAAAATTGCTGAATACAAAAAATTATCTAAAAAATCACTTCAATATGTATTGTATCATGAACTTGATAAAGTTAATATTTCAAAAAATGGCAGGGAAATAATTGAAAAAATAAAAAATCAGGTTGAAGAGATTTATAAAAAAAGAAATTACAGTATATGCAAAATAATCCTTTCTGCTTATGAACTTCTTGGAATAGTAGATGAATTTAGATGCAAGGACGACTTTAATTCAAAACAAACACTGATGAATTTAAAGGAGTTCTATTTAATTGCAGAGAATTTTGAAGAAAATCACTCAAAAGATATTGCTGATTTTGTAGATTATTTAAGAATCTTGGATGAACTGAATGAAGAGATAAAATCCTCTCCTGTAAAAATTGAAAACAGTATAAATTTAATGACTGTTCATGCAAGCAAGGGGCTTGAATCTCCTGTTGTTATTTTATCCAATATGGTTGAAAACAGATTTCCTATTACAAGAACAGGAGGAAACAGGCCTTTAATTCCATTTGAAATACACCCTCAGTTTAAGGATATGTTTGCTGATGGCAGAAATCCTGATGAAAATGAAATAAAAGAAAGAGAATCAGAATTGATGTTAAAAGACGAGAGAAAACTCTGTTATGTTGCAATGACAAGAGCTCAAAAAAAATTATTTTTTACTTATGCAATAAATTATACTGAAAAAACCCAGAGAAAAGCTTCAGAATTTTTAGATGAAGTAAGAGATTTTACTGCTTTTGAAAAAGATGAGAAAATTACTGAAAAAGTTCTTTCAAAAGACAGTAATTTTGACAGAACTGTTTTTTCATTAAAAGAGGATATTCTAAAGAATATGGACAATCTTACTTTTGAAGAATTAAATAAAAAAATAATGTTTTACAAATCACTGAAAAATCCTGAATTAATTTCAAAATTAAGCAGTGAAGATAGAAAAAATGCAGAAGAAATAATAAAATCCGGCAGTATAAATGAAGAAAGAATGGAGTTTCCAGTTGAAAAAATAGAACTCAGTTTCAGTTCTTTATCTTCTTATATTGACTGTCCAAAAAGATTTGAAATAGAAAAAATTCTTGGAATGCCCAGTATTTATAATGAAGAAGAAAGCTCAGATGCATTAAACAGGGGTTCTTTTATTCATGAGATTTTAGAAACAGCTGTTTTTAGAAAAATTAAAACAAAAGAGGAATTATTTGCAGTAAAAGAGGAACTTTCTAAACTTTCAAAATACTCCTCTAAAAAATTCAAAGGAGTTGATGAGTGTTTATCAGTATTTTGGATAAGAGAAAAAAATGATTTTTCAAAAAATATGTTTACTGAAAAAAAATTTAATTTTGAACTGAACGGCTTTAAATTTACAGGTAAAATTGACAGAATTGATTTGATTGATGAGAAGAATATCCACATAATTGATTACAAAACAGGAACTTATCCAATTGAACTGAACAAGATTTTTTTACAGCTTGGAATGTATGCTCTTGCAGTTAATACTGCCGAAGAATTCAAGAATTTTAATGTAAAAAAGTTGTCTCTTTTTCTTTTGGAACAGGAGGACAACAAAAGTTACAATGTTGAAAATGGCATATTAGTTCCAGTTACAAGAGGAAATAAAAAACCTCTTGCAGAAATTGAAAAAGAGATTCTTGAAGCATCAGAAAACATAAAAAATGATTTTAAAAAAGGCTTTGAAAGAAGTGAAAAAAACTGCGATAGATGTCCTTTTAAGTTTTATTGCAAATAGTATATTTAACTTTATTAAAATAGTATCTCCTAACTAATTATTATTTGATCTATAATAGTTATTACTTCTTTTAAATTATCTTTTTCTAAATCCACCTTTTCAGTAATTCTTCTATAATTTCATAAGTTTAAGCTTTGCTTAAACACAAGGATGAAGTCCGCATTCTTTCTTGTTTTCATAAATTGCTTTCTTTTAAATGATTTATAATTTTAGTGTTAGTATTAGGTTAAATAAGAAGGGATACATCACTATTCTTTATTTTCTATTAAATGTTTTATTGTTGATACAAAAAATCTTGCATTTTTAATTGACTGCTGGGCAAAAGGCAAATTAGCATTTGCATTAATGTTATATGTAAATCTCCCTCTGTTTTTCTTTTCATTAAAAAATATCTTTAAAAGCACCTCTGCTTTTTCAGATTCTTCATCATAAACTTTTGCCAATTCTCTATCTAATTTTTTAGATTCAACTATTTTTTTAAATTTATTATATGTTCTTTTATGTTCATTAGGAGATTTTGTTTTTATTCCCTCTAAAAGCAAATATGCTTTTGCACAGTAAAAAATAGCATAATAACATTCAGAGATAACATCATTAAAAAAAGTCTTGTTTGCCTGAATATTCAAAACCTCTTTTATAACAAATTTCGAGTTTAAAACTCCCAATTTCAGATTGAAATTTGTTATCCCACAAAAATCGCAATTGTATAAACGAAGAGAGAAAAAATCGCTCCTTTAGGTAGCAGTTAGCGACGAGTGTGGCGATTTTTGTGTTATCCTGCTTTGTGTTGATAATTCAAAATTGGCTTTTGATAGGACAAGCTCATTTTCAGCTCTGTCTAAATATCCTCTAACCTTTATATTCTTTTTCAATTGCCTCCTTTATTAGTTCATAAAATATATTTGCATTTTTTAGTATTATCCTATTTTTTACTATTTCTTTTCCATAATTATCCTTTTTATCTTTTAGCATTTCTATAAAATCTTTTTTTGTAAAAACATATAAATGAATTTCTGGAACAAATAAGATAGTTATATTTTCAACTAATTTTTGTATATTAACAACATTCTCTTTATTTGGAATAATTATTACTAAATCTAAATCAGATTTTTTAGTATAATCTCCTCTTGCATAGCTTCCTGTTGCTAGAATCAAATAATCTAATATCTCTTTTATCTCTATAATTTTTAGATAATTAGGAATATTAATTCCTTCTTTTTCATCTAAATATGAAAGAGTTAGTATTGTTTCTCTTGAAAGTTTAAGGCTTATTAAATTAGTATTGCCTATTTTTTCAGAATTTAGCATATTTTTCTTGATTAAATTATTAATAGATTCATAAACTCTCTGGTAAGATTTGCTTTTAATTCTATTCATAACTTTTCTAATACTGGATTTTAAAAATAATTCTTTTCTAAATAAATTCAGTACTTTTAATTCGTTTTTTGATAGTGTTTCCATTTTGAGATAATACTATCTCACTTTTGAGATATATAAACTTTTCTTTTTTAATTATTTAACCCAGCTATTCTAAAACTTTGTAGATTACTGAACATCTGCCTCTAAAATTAAGCTCCAAACCGATGAGAGAGCAATTCGGGGTAAATTCTTTGTAAATATATGTTTTACAAACAAATTTTGTTTTTTAGCTAATTCTCTTATAAATTTTATTTTATCAAATTTTATGTAATTTCCTTCTCCGAAGTATTTACTTAATCTTGATATAAATCCTTCATCAACAAAAACTAAAGTTTCTTCTATCATAAAACACCTCTTAGAATAAAATCATCTAGCGACCTCGTAAGATCACTAAGGAGCATACCAAAAAATATATGTTTAGGAGAATTTATAAAAATATCTATATAAGAGAGTATACTTTTCATTTTTTATCCCTTCTTGTTTTTAAACTTAAAAATTGGAAACCTAACTACAATTTTTAATAATTAAAAAACTTCAGAAATCTTAATGGTTTTTTAAAACTTAAAAATTTGGAATTTAACTCTAATTTTTATAGTTAAAAAACTCCAGCAATTCTACTAGTTTTTTAAAACTTAAAAATTTGGAATTTAACTCTAATTTTTATAGTTAAAAAACTCCAGCAATTCTACTAGTTTTTTAAAACTTAAAAATTGGAAACCTAACTACAATTTTTAATAATTCTAAATCCAATTTTGTATTTTTGAAAATAAAACATTACTTAAATAAATAACGATAATTACTTAAATAAGTAATGATATAAATTTACAATGATTTCAAGCAAAAAAATAGAACTATTAAAAATATGGAAAAATAATCTCTTTTCTGTTTTTAGCATATCAGAAATAATGAAAAAAACGAATAAAAAAACAAAAACCTGGATTTTTAATTCATTAAATGAACTATCCAAAAAGAAATTAATCCAAATTCAACAAAAAGGCAATATAAATCTATACTCCTTAAATTTAAAGAACCCTATATTAGAAAATACACTACAATATATTGATTTACAGGATATAAACCCTCAATTACTTCAAATTATGGAAGAAATAATTGAAAATGTTCCCATAAAAACATATTGTCTTTTAGTATTTGGGAGTTATGCAGAAAATAAACAAACAAAAGATTCTGATATGGATATATGTTTTTTAATTGAAAATGAAAAAACAAAAAAAATAATTGAACCTTTTAT
>CAZVOT010000050.1:0-6359 GCA_964628775.1 Candidatus Woesearchaeota archaeon | reverse complement strand
CAGAGAAGTGAGAATCAGTGCAGTTAAAATAATAATGGATAATGTAACTGCAACAGTTTTTCCAGATGTACAGCTTTTTGAATCTTCAGGTTTTGAATATACTTTCAGGGGGCTTCCGATAAAAGAGAAAGGTTCAAATTACTGGGCATATGTTGATATAACATATCAAGAATTAATTGAAAGAAAAACAGAACATGAAACAGGAAATTTGTGCGGGGTGATAAAATGAATAGTTCTTTAGAGAGATTAGGTGTTGAAATTGATGAATTATCTACTGAAGAAATAAAATCTGCTGTAAATAAAATAATTTCACAGCAGAAGTGCGAATCCTGCAAGTTTATTTTCAGGAATAATCCAAAACTAAGCGAGGTTATATCCTGCATTTCCGGCAGGAAAGATGAACTTATCAAAAAATTTCCAACTTTGTCTTTGTCAATATTCTGCGAAAATTATTTTCAGGTTGATGAAAACAAAAAATTTCTATGTGATTTTTCAAAATATGTGACTTGGAGCAGTTTATCTGAATTTGAGGCTATTGAAGTGTGTCCTATATGCGGGAAAAAACTTCTTGCAACATGCCTTCTTATGAATGTTTCAGGACTTTCTGTTGAAACATTTTGTCCAAAATGCCTTTCTAAAAGAAGAAGTTCGCAGATTGCAGAAATATTGTAATTTTAGTACTCCTAAAATAAGTTGGATAACTTTAATTCTTTAATTAAATACTTTTTGGAGCTTTGTAAAAAATTTGTATCATCAACAAGTTTTTAAATTATTATTTTTATCTTTAATTAGTATGATAAATATAAAGGGTTATGAATTCTTTTATCAAGAATCTGATGTTGAAACAAAAGAGAAAGTAGGAGAATTAATTGAAAAAGGAAAAATTAAAACAATAGGAGAACTTGTTGAGGTATTTCTTGTTCACTTGATTTCAAAAGGAAAAATAAATAATGCAAGAGAATGCGAGAAGCAGGAAAAAATGTTAATTGCCGGTATAAACCAGATGAGAATTGATATTATTGAAGAGAATAAGCTTGATGTTGAAAAAATTGAATGGAAAAAATTTGAGAATGAATTAATGCATCTTGCTATTGATGTGTTCTTTGAAGACAATGAATAAATTTAGCAAGATTTTTAATAATATTTGACTAATATAATATTGGCTAGGCTGGCAGGCTGACGACTGCTGTTACCATAAATCGTCTTGATGGGGCCGAAGTTAGAGGGGCGGTTTGTTTGTTCATTCAGGTCCTCTTTATCAAACAATGAAACTTCGTCCTGCTGGACTTGATTATGTAAAAACCGGGTCAGGTTGGGAACAAAGCAGCCTTAATTATATCATCAGGTGCTGGCAGAAAAGCGGAGCGGAGTGAGTATTGAGGGCAGCCTGTTTGAATACTCATTCCCACCCTCTTTCGCGCCATTTGATTACCGGCCAGTTTACCATAAGGTTTTAAAGTATTCTTTTATTCTCTTATATTATGGTGGAATTTGAAACAATTTTAAGCCAAGACAAAAAATATGCAAGAAACAACTTTATTGAAGTAGCAAAGAAAAAAAGCGAAAAAGGGTATGAATTTGTGTCTGTTGCCAGAGGATGGTTCACACCTGACGGGCAAAAAAGATACAAAAAAGCATTTTCTTTACCATTTAATAAAGATGTTCTTGGATTTGCAGCGGATGTGTTTGCAAAATTAGCAGAATCTGCACCATCGGACGAAGAAGTCAAGCAAAAAATAGATGAAGCTCTTGCAAAGAGAGAAGAAGAAAAAGAAAAAAGCGAAGCATAATTTTTTGATTGAAGACTTCAACAGCAATAAACTTTTTGATTTTTGTTTTTATTTTATAACAAATTTTAAAAATAAAGAAAAATTCCTTTGATTTATGAAAGTAATATTGAGCTTAGGGGGTTCATTAATTGTTCCTGAAGCAGTTGATGAGAATTTTTTAATTAAATTAAAATCATTCTTGAAAGAATTACTTTCTAAGGGGCATAAAATAGGAATAATCTGCGGAGGGGGAAGCACCGCAAGAAAATATACTAATAGTAATCTTGAACTTTCTCCAATTCAAAAAGACAATCTTGGAATATCTGCTACTAGATTAAATGCACTTCTAGTCAGTTATGTTCTTTCTGACTTGAAAGCAGATAAGATTTTTACAAATACTTCTATTATGGCAAAGGCATTTGGCAAAAAAATAGTAATTTCAGGAGGAACTGTTCCCGGACATACTACTGATTATATTGCTGGAGAACTTGCTAAAAAAGTAAAGGCTGATGCTGTTATTAATCTGACTAATGTTGACGGCGTTTATGACAAAGACCCGAGGAAATTTACTGATGCAGAGAAATTTGAAAAAATGACTTGGAAAGAATTTTTTGATTTTTTCAAGATAGAATTTAATCCAGGAATGAATTTTGCTTTTGACCCAGTGGCTGCTAAACTCTGCCAGAAAAACAAAATAAAAATAATAATTATGAAAGGAACAGATTTTGATAATTTGAAGAATTTTTTTGACGGCAAAAAGTTCATTGGAACTATTTTAGAGTAATTTTTTAATCTTTTCCATTTATCTTTATTAATATGGAAGAAGAAAATGAATCAAATTTTATGAGTTCTTATAAGAGATTTGCATTAGATGCAGAGGAAGACATAAATATTATGGAAGAAATGTTAAAATCCCCCATTTATGTAAGCCAGAATATAACTGCCGATTACATTTTTGAGCAGAATAAAAGAGTATTTGATTCTCTTGAATTATTTCTTGAAATGGATTCTTATGCAAAAAAAAGAGAAAATTCAAAAGAAGAAGATATGGAGAGAGCAGGTATAATTTTTGGACTTAATTCAAGATTATTAGATTTTTTTAAAAAAATTGAAAAAAAGGAAATTTTTCCAGAAATTAATTTTATAAATTTTATTGATTCTCCGGCAGATATCTTAAATCCATTAAAGAATTACCAAAATAATTTTATTCTTATTCAATTTGGAGAAAGAGCGGATAATCTAATGAAGGGATTTATAGAGAAATTAAGTGGGGTTCCTCTTGAAACAATAAATGGAGAAGGACTTTCAGATTCTGCTTTTATTCCCGATTCTCTAAAATTGAATAATGATGATTCAGATTATCAGAAAGAGTGGAAGAATCTTGCTTATCGTATTATAAACGAAGCGTATAAGTTTAATTTAATCCTGTCAGGAGATATTGAAATTAAAGATGAATCCCAGATTAATTTAGTTTATGAAAGAAAAAACAAGTTGTTTTCTTCAATTAATAATTTTATAGAACATAACTTGGAAAAAACTCCTATTATTGTGAGCGAAGCTTATAAAAGAACAAGTATGTCTGCATTAATAGATAATGAACTCAAAGAGTTAGTAAAATCCTGCCAAAAAAAACAGAAAGAAGTGAATTTTAAAGCAGAGAAAGTTCTTCCAGTAATTATCAGACAGTTAGATAAAATACCTCTTGAGACATATAGAATGTACTATAATGCTAGACATAAGTAAAACAGGATTCGCAGGTATATCTTCTTCCATCATTTGATTTCATTTTTATTGTTGCAGGTCCGGAATAATCTGCTTTTGGAACAAGAACAATCAGATTTGTTGAATTTACAAAAGTAACTTTTGCGTAGTTGTCATTAAAAACAATTGTCATACCTTCTGAAAAACCCTCGCCAATGAAAATAACTTCTGTTTCATTTTCTTTTATAATATAATCAGGGATTATATCATATAGATAGAATTCTTTTCCTGAGAAATATTTTGAAAGTTCTTCTTCTCCTAAGTTGCTTGCCTGTCTTGTGCATCCTAAAATCAGCATTGACAATAAAAAAGGCAGTAAAATATTTTTCATTATAAAATTATACAATTTGGAATTAATATACTTACTGAATAAAGTTTATATTTCTTATAAACATAGTTTTTTTATGAGTAATGTTTTATTTAACATTCTTCTAAATTTTATAGTTTCTTTTATTTCATTTGTCTTTATGTTCCTGCATTTTAGAAGATATATAAAAAAGACAGATTAGAAGAGGAAAAATCTATCTTTGTTTTTTCTTTTTTTCGGGCTTTCCTTGTTTTTTATATCAATGAGCACTATTTTCTTTGAGCTTGGAGTAATTTATGCTAAATTCTTCCTAATTTTGAGCTTAACTCTGCTTGGACTTACAACGATATGTATCTTGCTTTTATTTTTTGGATTTTTTAAGGAAGAATATAGAATTGCAGCATATATTGCAGGTATTCTGGTAACAATTAATGTTCTTGCGAATGCAATTTTATATCCAATTACTTATTTGGACGGTGATTTTGTATTCCAACAAGGACATATTTTTTCTTTTGGAGCAATGTCTATCTGCCATTTTTTTGTTGCATTGACATTTATTGTTTATTCATTTAAAAAAGATACAGAACCTATTCTTTTTGGACTTGGATTTATCATGCTGATATTGGGTTCATTTTTTTCTGCTTTTTTACAGGATAATCTTATAAGCGATTTAGAATTAATAACAATAGCCGGACTTTTTATGCTGTTTTATGCAATTTAGAGTATACTTTATAAATACTTTTATTTGAATTAGTAGTATGTTTGAAAAACCCACGTATATATTTAAAAAAGAAGAATTTGATAGATATGTTTCTGCATGTGTAAATGCTTCTTTTTTTATAGATTCTAAATTAAAGGAAGAGAATAAAAATTATTGTTTTATCACTCCTTTTAGAGGTGCAAAACCTCTTGTTGAATTAATTAATTACTGTCTTTTAAAAAGAGATATACAACTTGAAGAGTACCAAGTCGCTACATCTGGATTTATACAAAATAGAGAGGAAGTAATACCCATACAATTATCCGAAATCTTTAATGAGAGGATTACTTCGGGAAAAGAGCTTTCATTTATTTTTGTTGATTCTTTTATAAGCGGTTCTTCTTTTAAGAATTTTAAAAAAGCTCTTAAACAGAAGTATCTCCCAGCAATAATTAATGAATTAGGATTAAAAAATGAAATAATAGATTTTAAGTTTATTGCATTAAAACAAAATTATGAAAAAAATATAGAAGTGTCAAAAACAAATAATCTCTTGAGAGATAATATATTATTTAACAGCGAAACATCAAATTTTGGACTTGAAAGGATTTTTACAGAGGATGATCATGTACTTCTTGGAGTAGATTATACAAAATTAGCAGTATCAAAAGAAGGAAAGAGAATTCCCCTATTTATTGATATTAAATCTGATGCAGATGTTTTGGTTTTAGATTTAGATTATGCAAGCAATAAAAAATCAGCGGATGAAAGATTTATGGATTTTGCAGAAAACAGAGCAAATTTTTTTCTTGAAAATAACAAGGAGTATATAAGAATTGACTCAAAAGAGTATAAACCCGAAGAATTTAAAATTGAGGAAGAAAGCTTGAATGAATTGATAATTAATAGAATAATTCCATTAATTAAAAAGAATACTTGTTTGAGAACACACCTTAGAAATAGGGGAGAAGGGTGGTTTGTGAATTTACTTGAATGCAATCCAGAATATTTTTTAAGTTTGATAAAAAAATTATCTTAACTTACTTTCTAGCATTTCTTTTAATATATCTATGAATATTGTATTTTTTACTTTTATTAAATAGGGAATTTTTAAAATTTCATATTTTAAACCCAGAAACTCTGGAATATCTTCTGTAAATAATGAAGCAACTGGAAAATAGATTAATCTTGATATTAAAAAAATTCCTTCAAGTTCATCAGGAAGTTTTTTTAAAGAATCAATTTTGGTATCTTGAATCTTTTTAATTTTTATTCTAGGATAACTTTCCACTTTTTTATTTATTAAACTTATATTCTTTTTATAGTGTTTTTTTGAATATTCTTTAATCAGCCGAATAAATTTTTTTTCAGGTTCATCTTTTGATGACCAGAACTCTTTTTTTAAGAAATTTTCTTTTAAACTTTTAAGTTCTTCTTTTTCTTTTTCTTCCATATAGTCCGTATACTCCCTTTTTGAATTTTTATCAAATAATGTCCTGAACATGTCAATAACTGCCAAGAAATCAATGTGAATTGAGATGCTTTTTGTAAAGTTTAGAATCTTTTCATTTTTTTTATATTTGTTTTTTAATTTTTGAATCAGATTTTGAGTTATTTCAGGGGATTTTTCTCTAAAATATTTTATTGAAGAACCGCTTATTCTTTCATCAATAAAAGCGATTTTTAATTCTTTAGAATCATAATCATCTGAAATTTTTGTTTCTAATGCAAAACCTACTGCGTTCTCAAACATTTTGTCTTTTGAAAAACCAAACTGGACTAAACTTCCAGACATAGGAAAAACTTTCATATTAAATTTGTT
>CAZVOT010000049.1:1664-6716 GCA_964628775.1 Candidatus Woesearchaeota archaeon | reverse complement strand
TGTTTTTAATTTTGAAAGCCCTTCTAATTCAATATAAGATGAAGATTTAGTTTCATTTCTTTTAATTAATTCATCTTCTATACCTTTTAGATTATCAATTAAGAAGTTCTTTTTAGTATCCAGATTTTTTATCTGCAATGCAATTGAATCGGCTTCTTTCTGCAGTTTTTTCTTGTTCTCTTCTGACTCCTCCTTAATTAAATCTTTTATTTTCTGCTGTTCAAGGAGAATATCTTTTTTTTCATTTTCCAAAAGAGATATCTCTGATTTTAACTGTTCTGTTTTTTCCTGCTTTAACTGGAGTTCTTTTTCAAGCTGTATTTTTTTATTTTCTTTTTCAAGCGATAATTGTTTGAATTCTTCTCCTGCTTTTTTCTTTTTATTTTCAAGAAGATGAATTTTATCCTGAATCTCCTTTAATTTTTTCTTTGATAAATCCTTTTTTTGTTTTAAAAAAAATCTCTCTTCTTTTAAAGTTTCTATGTCTTTTGATATATCCGACAAATCTAATTTTCTTTTTTCCAGAACTGTTACTTGTTCTTCTAAATTTGATTGTTTTTTCTTTAATTCTTCAAGATTTCTGCTCAAGATTTTTCTTTTTTTTGATTCAAGCGGTTTTAAAAAGATAAAAAATAAAGATTTTTTGAGAGCTTCTTTTCTTTTCTTTTTTTCAATTTCAATATTCTCTTTTTCTTTCTGTATATATTCTATTTCAGATTTTAATGAATTTATCTTAGATTTAAGTTCGTTTAATATAGAAACATTAAACTCCTGCTCTTTTTCAAGAGAATGTATCTCATCCTCCATCCCTTCAATTTTATCCTCTTTTTGAAGACGTATGTTTTCAAGAGAATTAAGTTCGGACATAATTTTATCTTTGCTTAGAAGGTAAGATTTTATTTCGCTGTTTAATTTATTTTTTTCAATAATAAGTTCGTCTTTGTTTAATTTAAGAGATTTTATTGCTGTTGTTATATTTTTAATTTCGCTTTTTAATCTTAAATTCTTGGACTCTTTATTTTTACTTATCCTCTCTTCAAGCAATTCTTTCTTTTTAGATAATAAATTAAATTTGGAGTCAAGTATCTGAACTTTTCTCTCCAATTCTTCAGAATTTTTCTTTTTCAAAAAAAGTTCAGATTCAACATCTTCTTTTTGATGTTCAAGGATTATGTGTTTTTCTACTAATTCATTTTTTTTGGCATTCAAAATTTTTATTTCCTCTAAGAGTTCATCTCTTTTTTTCTCTATTTTTGATGTTAATTTTTTTTCAAGAGAGGAGTACTCCCCCAGAAGCTCGTTTCTTTTTGTTTCAAGAGAAGTTACTTGTTTTTCTAGAAGCGACTTTTCTTTTTCAAGAACTGCTATTTTTTCATTTAAATTCTGCTCTCTTTTTGATCTTATCGTGTCCAATAAAACTGAAAAAATAGATTTTTTTTCTTTTTCCTTTTCAATTATCTGTTTTAAAATATCTTTTTCTTTCTTATCAAGTTCATTTCTTTCTTTTGAAATTCTTCTTTCTTCTTCCAGAATTTTTTCTCTTTCAGAATCAAGCATTTTTTTCTGTTCAAATTTTATCAATCCTTTAAAAACATCTTCTGCTATGCCTGATGCTTCTGTTGTTATAACCTCTTGTCTTGCTTTTCCTCCTTCCTCTACTTCTACAGGACGTTTTATTTTTACTACACTTTTTCCGCGCTTCATAATTCTAATAAATAAAAATACTATACCCATTAGAACAGCCCATGTTAAGAAAGTAAAACCTATTAATACTAAAAAAAGCTGATCTATTTGTATTGCCATATTTATCTACCTCATATTTTATTTTTTATATAAGTTTGTAAACTTGAAAATATAAAATAAAAACACTGCTGAAACGATTATTGGGAGAGGAAGAAGCAGTAATAAGTAAAAGAATATTGCCATATATGTCTTTTTTATTATTGATGACTCTTCTGCTATTTTAACTAAAGAATTTCTTATTTGTTTTGTTTTTTCCAATACATCCGCATAATTGCCTTCTTCAAACTGCGTCTTTGTTGTGTAAGACAACAGATTTATTTCTTCCATATTTGAAAGAAGTTCTTTTACGTCATAACCTTCTCTTTCCATCATCTGAATTTCCTGGTTTATATCGTATAATACATTTTCAACATTAGATATTTGATTTTGAACAATATCATCTGCTGTTGTTCTATTTACTGTTATATTTTCTTCTCCTATAACTGTTAAATTATCTGCTGTTGATAGTATAGGTATTGTTAAGTTTTCTTCTATTGCAATAAGTTTTGAAATGTTTAACAGTGTAATTGAGCTGTTTGTTATTTTATCTGTAATTACACCTATACTTATTGGAATCCCTCCATAAATTGATGAGTTTACTGAGACAACAAATGTTCTTGTCTCATTTGGAAGAAGTTTAGTCCAAATAGACGGAGTGATATTAAATTGGATATTGTCTAATGTTATTTTTAAATAAGCTTCTTTTAATTCAATATTGCCTGTATTTTTGATGTTAACACTGAATATGTCCTCTATTCCTTGAGTTAAATCCACTTTTTCTGGAGAGGATATACTTAAATTTATTAATTCTAATTTGGGAATAAAACAGTCTTCAAAACAGTTAATTAAATTTTCTCCTTTGTCACAGATTTTATTCCCACAGCTTTCTTTTAAGCAGTCCTCTGGACATGTTGCTGTTGATTCATCGGCTCCGCAGACGCCGTTTCCACATGCAGTAATTCTATATAAAGTAGAAATTACTTTGATTTCTATTTTTTTGGAGGAGATTATGTTATTATCGCAGAGCATACTTAAATTAAGAACTGCTGCCCCCACATTATTTGCAGAAACTATCCATTCGTATGTTTTAACTTCTGACTGCTGGACTTTGCCTATATTTACTGAAGTATTATCAAAAAGAAGAATATCTGATAAAGATGAAAGAACTGCACTGCAGCCTGTTAAATTTCCTTCTATGGCTGTTAATTCTGCTTTTACTCTGAAGTTATTATCTTTTATGTAGACTGTTCCATCTGCAGGTTCTGTTATGGAAACAAAAGAAGAAGGTTTGTAAATAAGAATATTACTTGAAGTACTAGAACTTGGAGAACCTCCTTTGCAGGATGTTCGTATTGTTATATTATAACTTTCTGGGAGAGAAGAATTAACTGTCCAGTTGATATATTGTGTTTTTTCTTTTTCTAAACTGGCTATTTCTACTGTTCTTCTGTCTTCATTAGTTGTTAAATTATTCGGGTAGAAATAAATTGTTGATGAACAGTTATAGATAGAACCATATATTGCTGATATGGACGCATTAACTATAAATGAAAATGAATTCATAATTCTTGAATTTGAAAGTGGACTTATTATGTCTGTTATTGAGGCGCTTGATAATTCACAGGAATCAAGACATCTGTTTGAATCCTCCTGCCAGTAATTGTAATCGCAGATGTAGAATCTTTCTTTTTTGCTTTGTGTTTCTGTTAGATTAACATAAAAGTTATAGGAATTATTTTGAAGTATTGATAGGGAGATTTCTCCTTGACAAGAAAGTGTGTTTCCTGATAAAATTCCAAGGATTCTTCCTAAATTAAATATACTGCTGCTTTCTGCATTGATATAGCAGTAAACTGCTTCTGTAAACAAGTTTGATGTAAAGTCAACTGCAAAGGAAATCATCTCTGATAAATTGAAGTATCTTTTTGATAATGTTAAATTTCCGGACTGAAGAGGCAAGTTAACTGCATCAAAAGTTGTTGAATTAGACAGGTAATTCCCAAAATTATCATAAACTTCATAATCAATGGTATGAGTTCCATTTGAGAATTCATTTGTAATTGTACAATTATTTTTAACAATCCAATCATTTGAATTTATACTGAATCTGCAGTAATCTACTCCAGAACTATCCTCTGCTGTTATATTTATTGTTATATTATTCCCGTAGATTATTGAATTACTAATTGGAGAAATACTGGCTGTTGGAGGGATGTTTTCCATTATGTTGATTGAAAATGTTTTTGTTTCAATAGTTCCTGAGACAGAAGTCATTACATCAATAGAATATAATCCAACTGCGGTATTATCTATTGACATTGTTATATTCCAATCTAAATCCCCGCTAAAGATGTAAGATTCTGCCTGAATGCTGTCTGATGAAATAAATTTAGTTACTGCAGTATTGTCAAGTTCTATATATTCTACAAAAGAATTCAAATCTGAAGGAGCTATAAACTGAGAAATATTTGAAACTGAAACGAAAATATCTTTATTTTCTAAGTTATCTGATTTTAAGTTTATGGTTAAATTTTTATTGGAGTATATTGCATCTGTATACAAAATTGAAAACTGTCCGATTGAATTTGAACAAGTTGAAGGATAAGCTTCACTGCAAGAGAAGCAGTACAGTGAATTCTGGCAGTCAGAATCCAAGCAGTCTGAAAATCCATCAAAGTCATTGTCAAGTCCGTCTCTGCAGTGTCCTGAGAATAATTCATTTGAATAACAATTGCAGTTGGAATCCAAGCAGTCTGTCAGTCCATCCCCATCATTGTCAAGTCCATCACTGCATAAAGATTCTGTTTGGTATTCGCAGATTTCCATATTTGGGCCGTAAAATCCATTGCAGTCAGAATCATTGCAGTCAATTAATCCGTCAGCATCATTGTCCAAATTATCTGAGCAGGAATCTATTGTTATATTTTCATATAGAGGACAAGGATAACAAGAAAGTCCTGTTCCTCTGCAGTCTGTATCAAAGCAGTCTGTCAGTCCATCACCATCGTTATCTGCAAAATCATTGCAATAATCTGATTCATTAAATGCACAGATATATCCTTCTGGACCTAATACTCCCAAACAATCTTCATCAGCACAGTCAATTAACCCATCTGCATCATTATCTATTTCATCTCTACACCAGGAATCAAATGTATTTTCTTGTGCAGTACATCCAGATTTTCCAAAACAGTCAGTATCCTGGCAGTCAATTAAATTGTCTCCATCATTGTCTAAATTATCATTGCAAGTTAATTCTGTCAGGTATTC
>CAZVOT010000049.1:0-1564 GCA_964628775.1 Candidatus Woesearchaeota archaeon | reverse complement strand
TCGCAGAAATCAATTCCATTGCAGTCAGAGTCTAGACAGTCAATTAAATTATCATTATCATTGTCTAGATTATCATTGCAGTAAGCGGATTCATTTGATACTGCCAATGCACTTATTGAAATATTAATTTTTGTTCTTGAGACAGAACCATCCTGAATTGATGCTATAAATTCTAATGAATAATTTCCGGATAATCCTTCGGGTATGTTAAAAGATAATAATTCATTCAAGCTTCCTGTAAATGTATCTATACTTGAATTTAATGTATAAGATTTTGAGAGAAGAGTATTTGATGAATTTAATAATACTACAAGCTGTGTATTGCTTTGATTTTCAACTGAAAATGGAAGTTTTATTCCTACCTGCACTATTTTATTTAAAATATTTGATTTCTGCCATAATACTGTGAATCTGCTTTCTGGAAGAATTTCCTGAGTATATGTTATGTTTATTCCGGATAAAGTGAGAGTACAGGAGTTATTTATACATACTGGACTTTGGAAACTTGCCTGTGTTTCTGGTATTAAATTTCTGCAGTAATAACTTACTGCTCTGCAGTCTGAGTCAAGACAGTCAATTAATCCATCCTCATCATCATCTAAATTATTTTTACAGTTTGTTTCTGTTTTTAGATTTGATTTTTTCTTTAATGCAAATTCAACGTCTTCCCATCTGCATGTCTTTTCTCCAAAGTACCATCCAGGTATTGCTAGATAGCAGGTTAGTGCATTATCAACATCTGTAGAATTCCACTGATTTTGTTTTTTGTAGTATATATATACAAAAGAATTAAGTCCGTCTCCTGTTATTGGTATAGAATATTGATTTGATGATTTTGTATTTGAATTTGTTAAAGTATATTTTGATAAGTAAGAATCATTGCTTAGGTCTGTTGTATCAACTTGAGATGATGAATAACCTGAATCAGTACTTGAGTAATCTACAATAAATTGTTTTCCTGAAATTAGAGGGATATTTAATTCTACTTCGTCTCCTGCACTATAAAATACTCTGTCTTTTTCTGCATAAGTTATATTAAATATTTTTTCTGTTATATTAGATTTATCATAAATATCTATACAAGATACTGTCAGATTTCTAATTGGAGAATAATAATCATAGTGAATTATATTGGAATAAAATGAATTCACAAGACTGGATAGGTTTATACTCTGTTCAGGAAGAACAATTGTTTTATTATTATAATTCTCTAATGTTTCTGTTAAATTAACTTGATTTCCATTTAAGTAAATAGTACAATTTGATTTTATATTTGTGGATATATTAAATTCAGGAGAAGTATCTATTGTTTTATCAGGAAGGTATAGATTCAATAATAATTGTTTTGGAAGAATATTAATTACTTTGCAGGATGTAAATGATGAGTTTAGATTTGCAAAATTTTCTGATAAAATCTTGTATGAATAAGAAGCGGGAGTTAGTTCTTCAGTTGTGTAAAATGTATTTGTTGTTGAGATTCTTGTTAATTCTGTTAAACAATTAGAATCTGAGAATAAGATGAAGTGATATTGTTTTATTCCGGATTCTTCATCTGTTGATGCTG
>CAZVOT010000048.1:4560-7196 GCA_964628775.1 Candidatus Woesearchaeota archaeon | reverse complement strand
CAAGGAAGGAAACCATTGAACCTGAACCAGCTCCAGCATCAACAACAGTCATCCTATCTTTCATTCCAGTAAAAGCAGTTATCATACAGGCGTCTTTTTGGGTTATTTTCTGCGGACCTATTTCTAATTTCTGGAATCTATCTGATAATGAAGCATCAAGAACAAAAGCTTTTTTGCCTAGATGAGACTGCAGTAAATCTCCGTTTTTGGAGTCATTGAGCTGTTCTTTTGAAAAAATACCAATATCCAACTGCAAGTCCTTTTCAAGTTTATCATCAAATGCAAATTTCCTAAATTGTTCATCAATGAGTACTTTCATAATTTAAACAAGTATTTTCAAGTTTTAAAGTTTTTTTAAAGCAGATGTCTAATTAGTATTACTTCAAAAACAATTTTAAAATTATGGATTAACTTCTTATCTATGAATGAGTTATATGTACGTGGAGAGGAAAAAATAGGAGAATATTTAAATAAAATATTTAAGATTGAACTAGAACTAAAACCAGAGATAATCTCTGCTGTTAAAGAAGAGTATGATATTGAAGAGGTAGATACTGTAGAAAAAGCAGAAATTTATCTAAAAGCCCTTCAAATTGTAAAAAAATTGAATGTAATTGATTCAAATATTAACTGTATATCAGAACTTGAAATCAAAGTAGGAGAAGACACTTCAAGAAAAGCAAAAGAAAGATTAGAAACTGATTTAACAAAAACAAAAAAGAAAATAGACAGAAATTCAACAAATTACCAAGATATGCTTATAAGTTATATGGCAATTGAAGATATGATTATCCAAGTTGGTAAAATATTAGAAATTAAAGAAGCTGGAAATGAAAGCAGTATAAGAAAAATTCTAGATAACTCCTACGGATATTTAAAACCAGCAACACCAGCATATACTGAATGTAGGATTACTCATTTGAATAATATTCTGGAAAAATACAGAAAAAAATAGCGATAAAAACCCTTTTAATGTATTTTTTATTATTTATTTAAATGGATTTAAATAATTGGTGCATACAAGACGAGAGATTAGTAAATTCTATTTCTCTAGAAACTTACAAACAGTATGCAGGACTTAAATTTGATAAAAAAATTATAGAAAATCTCTCAAAAAAAAGAATCATTCATCAGAAGTTGTTCTTAAAAAATTTCAAGGAACCTAAAGAACTTTATAGACTTTGTGTGGATTCTCTTGCATATTCAGAAAACTCAAAAACAAGAATGGAGATTTATGAACTCAGAAATTCTTACTTAAAATCAGACATATTCAAATTAAACAACAAACCTGTTTCCTGGAATACTTGGCGCCAGTTCAATGTCCTGTCAACCCAAGAGGAAAGAAAAATTATTTTAGATGAATTTCTCTCAAAAATAGGAAAATTAACTCCACTATTCTGGCAGTGCTTCCAGAAATCAAAAGAAATCCACAAGGAATACAATTTAACACCATTAGACTGCTATCTTGAAAATGAAAAAATAAAATTAAAAAAATTAAAATCAACAATAGAATATTTGGGTGAAAAAGCAAAAAAACCTTTTAGAAAATCTCTGGAAAATTACAGCAGTGAAATAATGGGCTGTTTAGCGGTTCCTTCTGACTGTTTTTATTTTTTTAGAAGTGTTATATTCAAGCCTCTTAACCCATTATTTAAAAAATACAATCCTGTTCTAAAAGCAAAAAAATTAATGAAAGAACTTAATATTGACACAAGAAGAATAAAAATTGACACAGAAAACAGAACAAAAAAATATGCATCTCCTGTATTTTTTGAAATAAAAATTCCTGATGACGGCAGAGTTCTTTATAAATCTATAAATCCCTACACAGATTTTACTTCCTGCTTTCACGAAGTCGGACACGCAGTTCATTTTACAAATATAGACAAGAATTTTCCATACTGGAAAAAATACAATATCCCTACGGGAATAGCAGAAACATTCTCAATGTTCTTTGAACTTCCACTGTCAGATAAGTCCTATTTAAAAAAAGAAATTAAATTAAGTGATGAACAGATTCTTGACTTAAAGGATAGAATTAGATTTATGGACTTGTTTTTCCTTGTTTTCTACTCTGCAAATTCCTTAATGAAAATAAAATTTTTGGAAAAAAATCTTACAATGGAATCTGCAGACAGAGAATATCAAAGATTATTCAAGAAATTCCTCGGCTTTGACATTGACGGAAGAGTCTGGCAGCTTCACCATGTAATGCCGGACAATGACTTATATTCTCCAAGTTATACGATAGCAGGAATTAGAAGTATAGAACTCAAGAATTACTTAAAAAATAACTTTGGTGAATTGTGGTGGAAAGATAAAAATTCAGGAAAATTCATAATGGAGCTGGCAGAACAAGGAAGTACAGCAGATTTTTCAAGTTTCTCAAGTTTAAATCCAAAAATATATCTAAAAAACCTAACTTAGTAAAAAACATCTTCTTTATTTTTATTATTACTTTGGTATTCACTCTCTTTGCTTTTCTTTCTTCCGCAAAGTCCAAAAATTCATTTTCTTTGAATTAATTTTTGTGAGCAGAAAATTTTATCGCTTGTTTTGAGCACCCAGCGGAGTTTTTTGACAATCTTGGCAAAGTATTACATCAAAATATTATTAATTCTATCTATTTAGATAAA
>CAZVOT010000048.1:1512-4460 GCA_964628775.1 Candidatus Woesearchaeota archaeon | reverse complement strand
ATATGTCTCAAAACTTTGTGAGGATAAGAGTCCTGATTTAAAAGATTTGATAAATCAGAATATTCCCGGAAGATACTTAGACTTTGCTTATTTTTTAGAGGATATATCAATTAGAAATAGATTTTGGACTTGTCCTAATTTAATTAAGAATTTATTAAGTTAAAAACGGCTTTATTTGCAAGAAAATCTGCTCTTTTGTTTTTTTCTCTTGGGATGCGGTAATATTTTACTTTTAGAAAGGATTTTTCAAGTCCTTTGGCTTTTTCAAAAAGAAGAAAAAGATGTTCTTCTTTGATTTTCCAAAGTCCAGACATCTGATTTGCAAGAAGATTGCTGTCAGTATAAACATCAACTTCAAACTTCTCAAATTTTTTTGCAAATTGAAGAGCATTTATCAAAGCCAAGTATTCTGCTTCATTATTTGTCTTTAATCCAAGATAAACTGATTTTTCTAAAACAACTTCTTTATCTTTTAAAATAACAATGCCTGCTCCAGCTTTTCCAGGATTTCCTTTTGAAGCTCCGTCAGTATATATCTCTATTTTTTCAGCCATAATAATAAAATAAAAGAAAAAGCCCTATTTATTTTTTTATATGAATGTTTTTAGCAGGAATTTAGATTATTTCCTGTGATTAATTAAGCTTCTGCAGTAAATTAACTAAACTCTCAAGTCCTGTCCTTTGTTTATCACTCATTTTAATCTCTTTTACAAAGCCATGTTCGTTTAATTCCTGCTCAGCTGTTTCTATTGCCAATTTCTCATCTATTACAGTAACATTTCCAAAAGGTTCTATTAAAAATAAAGCAGTTTTTTGAAGGTACAGTGCAGTTTGTCCTTTGTATTTAATCAAGTATATTGGATTCTCGTCCATATTCCTAAAAAAACACTGTAGATTTATAATATTTGAGAGAGTAATACTGCATTAAAAACTAGTTAGCTCATTCAATTTTTTTACTCTCTCTGATGTTAGCGGATGAGTTGAGAATAAAGATAAGATGTTTTCAGCCTTGAATGGGTTTATGATAAACAAATGAGAAGTATATGAATTTCCTCTAAGAGGATTGAATTTTACTGAACTTTCTATTTTTAAAAGAGCACTAGCAAGTGCTTTTGGTTTTCCAGAAATTTTAGCTCCTCTCTCATCTGCCTTATATTCAGCATTTCTAGATATAGCGAGCCGGATAATTGTTGCTGAAATTGGAACAAATATTGATAAAAGCAGAGCTCCCCCTTTGTTTTTTCTGTTAGTTCTAGACATTGCTGCAAATCTAAGCATATAACCTAAGTAGGTAATTGCTCCTGCAATTGTTGCAGATATTGTGTTAATTAATGTATCTCTGTGTTTTATATGTGATATCTCATGAGCTATTACTCCTTCAAGTTCATCTTTTGTAAGCATACTAATAATCCCTGAAGTTACTGCAACAACCCCATGTTTTGGACTTCTTCCTGTTGCAAAGGCATTAGGGACAGCAGTATCTACAACTGCAATTTTGGGTTTTGGAATTTTTGCCGATTTAGATAATTTCTCAACAATTTCATGAAGGAATGGTTCTTCCTCAGCAGAAACAATTCTCGCCCTGTACATAGAAAGAACTATTTTATCAGAATAAAAATAGGAAAATAAGTTCATTATTCCAGCAAGGATAAATGCAATTGTAACTCCTCCTTCTCCAAAAAAGGAACCAATAAAAAGAAATATTCCCATTAAAATCGCTAAAAATAATGTTGTTTTCAGATTAATCATTAGTTTATTATAATTCTGGAATATTTAAAAACTTTTTCTTGAAATCCTCAACAAAAGTTGTACTCTCTGAAACCATAAACTCTGATTTCCTGAAAATAGTTAAAATCCAGCTGATTGACTCATCAGCAATATAATAATTATCAACACCCCCTGCATTTCCCTGTCTAAAAAAGAGACAGCTTCAGGAACATTATCAAAAATAACTCCTGATTTTTTATCATTTGTATTTAACTGCCAGCCGTAAGCATCAGGAAAGATTATAATCTTCTTTATATCAACTGACTGCAGAAATTTCGCTGTACACTCTAAGATACTTTCTTTATCAGACAAGAAATCCTCAGTATAATTTACAGGAAAACTTTTTTCAAAATTGTTTGAAAACCAGCCCTTTTTCTTTCCTATTTTTCTCTTCCATCTTCTTATCTATAATGCTTCTTTCAATAAATTTCATATTCTAATTAAAATTAGAATCTTTTTTAAACATCTACTCTTAAAAGTTCTTTTATATACAAAATGCAGTTTTGTCTGAGAAAATCATTGTCAAGTTCTTTGCATATTGTTATGTTTTTAGCAGATATCGCAACATTCTGTATGCATGCATTGATTGAGTCATTTAAAGTAAAGTCTAGTGTTTCTTTCATATCTTCTTTGCATACAAGTGTATTATTATATTTAACAGCATAAGCAGTATAACATAAATTTTGGTTGTCAATTCCTTCTATTTTCCCGCATAAAAATGAATTATCTTGTTTCATTGCAGCATAAAAATAGCATATTATTTCAAACTCTTTCTGCTTTGTTTCATTTCCAAATATTGTTTTATTGCAGAAAGTGTATTCACCGCTTTTTTCTGCAATTGCAATATAGCAGTCTGCTTTTGCTTTTTCACCAATTACAGCAATACAAGCCTCTTTTGGAAGTCCTAATTCCCTGTTCTCTTTATTATTCCCGACACATCCTAAGAACAAAAAAATAATTGAAAATGCAAAAATTTGTTTTTTCATCCAAGTAATATCACTAAAATCGCCAATAAAAAAGTTTTTTATTATCAAATTAACAGTAAAAGAAAATCTTAAAAACTTCCTTATTGTCAAAAATCTAATATGCCTCGGTAGCTCAGCAGGTAGAGCGTGTGGCTGTTAACCACAAGGTCGTCGGTTCGAGTCCGTCCCGAGGCGCTCTTTTATTGTTTTATTTTT
>CAZVOT010000048.1:0-1412 GCA_964628775.1 Candidatus Woesearchaeota archaeon | reverse complement strand
GTCCGTCCCGAGGCGCTCTTTTATTGTTTTATTTTTTCTATTTTTTATGTTCTCTTCCCCAAGCTTCTCACACAAAAATACAAAAAAATTTTTGGTGCACAAAGTTTTGTTAAACTTTGTTGTTTTAGAGAAGGTTGTTTTATTTTTCTAAATTATAACAAATTTCAAGTCTACACAAGGAAGTTCCTTCCTGTGCACAAATTTGCAAAGCAAGTTAGTTCAAAATTCATTTGAATTTTGAAATAGAGAAGTTTTCAAGTCAAGGATGTTAATCCGCAGAGCTCCCGGCAGGCAATTCTCAAAAATGCTCTGGCATTTTTGATGTTTTGTTATTAAAAAAAGAAATTATTTCTTTGTAAGCTTTGACTCTTTTTTTTAGAGAAATACTCTCTGAGGGAATTTCTATAACAAAAACTTTTTCTGCATAAGGCCATCTTTTAATTTTTCCATTTACAATAATTTTCTCTGCACTTATCAGTTCATCAATTGAACTGTCCTTTTGTCTCCCTACTCGCCCATCAGTAATTTTTTCTCCAAAGCGGGTTTTTCCCTCTAATTGTATTGGAATCCTGTTGTCCTGCAGTACTTTCAAAATCAAAGAACCTACCTCATCTTTTTTTCCCTGGCAGTAAATATATCCTTTTTTCAGCAGAGAATCTTCGTGTAAATCTATACTAATTAAGGGGGGATACTCTTTACAAATTTTTAATATATATTTAGATAAAGCCAAACATTCTTTATTTGCAGGTTTTTTTCTTCTTGACTTATTTTTTGAATTCAATAAAAAATGACTGCAATCCCCAACACTTTTTTCTTCTACTTTTGGATTATCATTATACCTCTCCTTATTTAGATATCTCCAGTTTCTAAAATATCCAAGGGGGTTGCATAAAGGAATTAAAACAACAGGTTTTTTCTTCCCAAGATTCTTTAAAATCTCAATACTTTCAGCTATTGCATTAGCTCCCGCTGGCTCTTCTCCATGTATACCTGAAATAAGATAAACTGCTGGGCCTTTTATTTTAGTTCTAAACGCTAAAATCGGAAAACAAATTTCTTTCCCCTGCCAAATTGTTTTAGAATCAGTTATTTTATCTATTTCCCAGTTATTTTCTTTTAATAATTCTAAATAACAAGCATAAATTTCCTCAATTTTTTTTCTTCTGTCTTTTGAGTATGTTTCTACTCTGTTGCCAATTACCTGATTTAAAAATTTATACACCATTCTATAATATCTATAATACTTCTCATATTTATAATCTATATCTTTATATATAAGTTTTATATAAGTATTATATAATGAAAGAAAGAATAGTCCCAATACAATTCCAAGAGATTATGTTGAATGAAATTGAGGGGTATATTAAAGAAGGTTTTTATGCTTCAAAAGCGGAATTTATAAGAGAAGCTGT
>CAZVOT010000047.1:0-7406 GCA_964628775.1 Candidatus Woesearchaeota archaeon | reverse complement strand
AAACTTTACTATTTAGATACAACCCGATGCTCTGCATCGGGTGGGAGCTTCATTTCATTTCCAATTTCTTCTACTGCCTCAGGAATTAAATGCAAAAAAGCACCGCCCATTAATGAACCTGCTGCAAAAGCAACAAGAAGAGTTGTTATTTTAGAAAGAATTTTTTCTTTTAAAACCAAAGTTAAAACACCAAAAAATGATATTAAACTTATTAAAATTGTGCTGAGAATTATATAAGATAATATTTCCATAAATTAACTACGCCTCCAATTGCTTAAAAACCTTATTACAAACCAAATTCCCTAGCAAGTTCAGAAAAAGTGAATTTCTTTTTTTCTTTCTTTTCTTCTTCCTTGTTTTTCTCATTTTCTAAATTTAAAACAACAAATTCCTTTTTTATTTCATTTATAACAACAGAAGGGGTTTTTGTCTTGATGTAATTGACTTTTCTCTCAAAATCATAGGAAAATCCAAGTCTGTTCAGCTTCATCCTGAAAACAGAGAACATGTCTGATTTTACTTTTTCATTCAAGAACAGCAGGATTTCATCTTCTTTTATTTGTATTGAAACTTTCATTATTGGTGTAGTCAGATACATGTTTAAAATTTTATTATGAATACTTATTCAAAACATTTATAAATAAGTTATGAATATATATTCATTATAAAATATAGGAGGTGTTATCATGCCAGGCGGGGATGGAACAGGTCCATATGGGACATATAGAAACTGCATGCCTTCAGATGAGGGAGACTCCCAGTACTTTCCAATGGGGGGAGGAAGGGGTCCTTGCGGAAGAGGCATGGCAAGAGGAAGAGGTAGAGGAAGAGGATTTGGTCCGATTTATTCCCAAAGAATTTCAAATCAAGAAGAAAAAGCAGTTCTTGAAAAAAGAAAAGAAATTTTAGAAAAACAGCTTTCAGATATTGAAAAAATTCTTAGAGATAAGGAAGAAAAAAAATAAAACTGAAATTTTTTAAAAAGAATCCGGTTTTTCTGGATTTTTTTTATTTTTCTTTTTTGACTCTTATCTGCCATCATAAACTATTAAAGTATTTAAAAAACAGCAAAAAGTTAAAAATCCAGAGATAGTAATACTTTTCTGTTATGAAACAGATACTCTGCTCAAAAATACACAATGCAATAGTAACAGATTCTAACATCAATTATATAGGCAGTATTACAATAGATAAGGAATTAATGAAAAAATCTGGAATTTGGGAGAATGAGAAGGTAATGGTTGTAAGCAACAGCACAGGAGTGAGAATTGAAACCTATGTAATTCCTGAAAAAGAAGGAGCTATAGAAATAAACGGCGCAGCAGCAAATCTAATTAAAAAAGGCGAAGAAGTAATAATAATGGCTTTTGAAATAACAAATAAAAAAATAGAACTAAAAGTGATTCTAGTTGATAAAAAAAACAAATTTGTCAAATTTTTATAACTTTACTTAAGAACTTTTCCTGTCTCTAAATACCACAAATATAAGTCAAGACGAGCCATATCAAGATTCGCTTTTTTTCCAATTTCTTTCAATTTATTTTCAATCTCAAAATAATTCTTTTTATTAAGTGTTTTTGGCTTTTTAATTAAATTGTTTTTTTCAAGAACATCAACAATATGAAAATCAATTATAGCAAGATTTTTGAAGCCGATATTTCTAAGAAAGTGGCTTGCTTCCTTGTAGCCGAGTCCTTTGATGTTTTTTACAAGCCATTCTCTTTTTTCTTCTTCTTTTTGACTGCTTTTGATTATACCATCTAACTCTTCTATTTTATCTCTTGCCAGGAAAATATACCCTGCTCGGGTATTTGGAAACCTGTGTCCAAGTTCTTTTAATTTCAAAGCCAATTCTTCTCTATCAAGCTTCAAAAAACCCATCCCTACCTTCTCCTGTATCTCAATGCTTTTTTTGGCGTTAAAATTAGCAGTCATTAAGCAGAAACAAAGTTCGTTAAATACTCCACTTTCATCTTTTTTGCCGTTCTCTCTAAATTCAGCTGTTCTTTTTTCAATTAATTCTTTTATTTCTGAATTCTGCAAATTTAATAATATATTATATATACTCATTTAATAAAAAATAAAAAACAGAACTTTAATTAGTTTTTCCAAAGCCCGTGCACATTGCAGTAAATCCTGACAGACATTGTTTTTCCTGTTCTATTGAATTCTGCTTCAGGTTTATCTTTTGGTTTTAGGAATTTTATGTCTATTCTGTCATCAAATACTGCTTCAATCCACTGAATATAATGTTCTTTTTCCATAGGATGAGGTACAGAACCAACTTTTACTAAAATACCTTTTTCTGTTTTTTCAATAATAGGAACATGTTTTTCAGCTCCAGCATCTCTATTGTTCTCTTTTAAAAGTTCCATAGGTTTTCCACAGCAGAATAGAGTTCCAACTCCATTATTTAGGATTTCAACAATATTCCCGCATATAGAACATCTATAAACTTGTTTAACTTCAGTCATTTTTTCCTGCCTAGTTTTTCGTTTACTTCTTCTTCGCCTTCTTCAAGTTCTTTTTTATGTTCAGAATCTATTCTAAGAAGCATTGCCTGAAACTCTCCTGTGTGTGTTTTTTCTTCTTTCGCAATATCTAGAAGAATTTTTTTTATGTTTTCGTCCTGTGCAAGTCCTGCCATTTGTTCATAAAGGTTTATTGCATCAAGTTCAGCAATTATTCCTGTTCTTAAAATCTCCTTGTCAATATCACTTTTTTTTAACTTTGCCAAATCAATCGGTATATTTGCCATCATATTATATTCACCTTTCATATTACAATTGAATTTTTATTAAAAAAGGTTTTTATTTTGTAAAACTTTGTTTAGTTTGTGGAAAAACAAAAAACAAAAAAAACCATATGGACTTTTGCATTTGCATCTTTCTTGAATGATTTAGGTGCAGATATGGTTTATTCAATCTGGCCGATTTTTGTTGCAAGTTTTGCAGGTGCAAATATGGCTGTTCTTGGTTTGATTGACGGAGTGGGAAATGCCGTTGTTTCAATTTCTCAGGCAGTTTCAGGATATATTTCAGACAGGATAAAAAAAAGGAAAATTTTCATTGCTCTTGGATATTTTTTTGGAGGTATTTCAAAATTAGGATATGCTCTTTCTACTTCCTGGCAGATGTTAATCCCTTTAAGGATTTTAGACAGAAGCGGAAAAATGAGGGATGCTCCAAGAGATGCAATAATGGCTGAAGTCTCAGCAAAAAATACAAGGGCAAAAAATTTCGGAATTTTAAAAGCAATGGACCACTTAGGAGCTGTTTTTGGAGTTATTTTATGCATCTTCCTATTTGAAAAATTAGGTTTTAAAAATTTGTTTTTATTGGCAGCAGTTCCTCCAATTCTAGGTTCATTGCTGGTTGTCTTTATTATAAAAGAAAAAAAAACAGAAAAAATCTTTGAAGGAATTCATCTAAGGGATTTTAACAAGAATTTTTTACTTTTTATTACTTTAAGTTCAATTTTTTCTCTTGCTCTTTTTAGCTATTCCTTTCTCTTAATTTTTGCAAAAAGTATAGGATTTTCAAATACTTATCTTCCTCTGCTTTATCTTACTTTCAATATAATTTCATCAGCTATGTCAGTACCCTTTGGAAAGTTATCTGATAAAATGGGAAGAAAAAAAGTTATGTTTCTCTCAATGTTTTTTTGGATATTAATCTGTATAGATTTTATTCTTTTTAATGATAAATTATCAGTATTTTTGGGATTTATATTATATGGACTTCATTTTGCAGCACTCGAACCTTCCCAAAGCGCTCTGGCATCAGAAATATGTTCAAAAAAATACAGGGCAAGCAGTATTGGGACGCTGAGGATGTTTATTGGACTGTTTGCACTCCCTGCCTCTATTATCGCCGGCATTCTATGGGAGGGCGTAAACAAAACAGCGCCATTTTATTTTTCTATTATAATAACATTAATATCTGGTTTTCTTCTTCTTTTTGTTTCAGAGAAAAATAATACAAAAAAATCTTAGTTCTGTAAAACATTTTCTTGACTAATAATAAAGATTATTCAAATTGATATTAACATCAGTTAATTTTATTACTCTCAATATCTTTTTATTTCTTGTTTTTTATATAATTACAATGGGAGTTTCAATTGTTTTTTATGATGGTGTTAATCAAATAGGGGGCAATAAAATTCTGATTCAAGATAATGATACAAAAATTCTTCTTGATTTTGGAAAAAACTACAAAAAATACAAAGAATTATTTTCAGAGTATTTATCTCCAAGAACAGGAAATGGACTCAGGGATTATTTTAGAATGGAACTGCTTCCATATATAAGAGGTATTTACAGAAATGATGTTCTCAAACATTCAGGATTTAAAGAAGAAGAAATTGACTTAGAAGGAGTTCTTGTAACTCATGCCCATACAGACCATATAACTCATATTGAAATGTTAAATCCAGAAATTCCTGTTTTTGTAAGCAGAGAAACAAAAAAAATAATGGAATTATCTGACTTGTTTTCAAATACAGAATTAATTTCAACTTCTCCTAAATTTAATTTCTATAAAACAAAAACAGGAAAAATAGGGAGAGTTACAGCAAGAAATGAGATGATTCAAAGAAAAATTAATGAGTTGGATTATGAAAAACCTTTCAAGATTGATGATATAAAAATAACTCCTTATCAGGTTGATCATTCTCTGCCAGGAGCAACGGCGTATATAATTGAAACAAGTGAGAGTGTTTTAGTTTATACAGGAGATTACAGATTAAGCGGAAGAAACAGTGAAAAAACAAAGAGATTTATGGAAAAAGTTTCAGAATTAAAACCAGAAATTCTAATAACAGAAGGAACAAGAATAATGGAAACAGAAAAAAGGACAGAGAACATGGTTGAAATTCAGGGAAAATCAGCAGTTTCAAATACAGACGGACTGGTTTTAGCAGATTATCCTCCAAGGGATTTAGACAGAATAATAACATTTAACAACATTGCAAAACAGAACGACAGGCAGTTGGTGGTTGACTTCAGGCAGGCTATTTTTTTGAAAGAAATGGAGAAATTCAACCCAAATATAAAACTGAATGATGTTCTGGTTTATGAAATGCCCCGCTCTTGGTTTATGATAAATCAAGAAGGTGCATTGAGAGAACAAATTGAAGGAGATTATAGGAAGTGGGAAATCTCTATTTTAGAGAGGGGTAATACAATTTCAACAGATGAAATTAAAAGAAATCCGAAAAAATTTGTTTTTTTCCTCCCAAGTTATTTTATTGGAAATTTAATAGATTTAGAGCCAAGTCCAGAAAGTATTTTTATACATTCAAAATCAGACCCATTTGATGAAGAAGGAGAATTCCTGGCTGAAAAAACCTCAAGATGGCTTGATGAATTTAGAATTAACAAGCGCTTCAATATGCACTGTTCAGGACATGCAAATGGTGCAGAAATATTTGAATTTTTAAGAAATTCATCTGCAAAAAATATAATCCCTGTCCATACAGAAAATCCAGAAATTTTTAAGTTATCTAGTTTAAATATAACTCTCCCAACAAGATTAAACAAATATTTTTTTGAAAATGGAGTTTTATTAGATATACCTCCAATTCCAATTATAGATAATAACCCCTTTGTTCCAAGATGGTAAAACTAAAAATATCCCTAGATGTAGAAGGTGTTTTGGCAGATATACATAGTCCTTGGGTTAGAGATTTTAACAAAAGAAATTCAGTTAATATGGATATTGCAGATATAGACTGGGATTTTAGTATAATTTCCTCAAAAATAGAACTGGAAAGAAATTACATCCTTTCTGATTTTATGGAGTACACAGATAATTTATGGAAAAACAAGCAGTGGGATTTAATTAATACGACAGAAACTAATCTTGCTGAAAAATTAAACGAACTTGACTGTGACATAGTCACTGCAAGAAATAGAACACAAGAAATGAAGGAATGGCTTCTCCTCCAAGGAGTTCATAATAAAAAAATTATTTTTGAAATAGCAAAACCTAGTTTAGATTATACAATTTATATAGATGATACTCCTTTTATGTATAAAAGCTTAAAGCCCTGGCAGATTCAGATTCTATATAATAAACCTTGGAATAAAAATATCAAAGAAGATAATGTTTTGAGAGCCATGAATTTTAAAGAAGTTCTTGATATTTTAGAAACATTTGGATATTAATTATAAAATTACTTTGTTTATAATAACTTCTATTACTAGATATACTGCATAACAAATTAACAATACCTTTCCTTCTCTCTTGGATAATTTCTTGTCAGTATTCAAGAATATTGTTGAGACAACTCCTGCAAAAAACATTGCAAATCCGGTTACATAAATTGTCAGTATGTCAAAAGAGAATGGTTTGATTAATGCAATAATTCCAATGTATAATGTTGCATCAATTATTACAGTTCCAAGAACATCTCCAAGAGCAAGCTGATCTCTACTCCCTCTTACCGCCTTTATTGAAAAAATTAGTTCAGGCAGACAATTGCCTATAGAAATTAGAGTTAAACTTATTAGGATAGGGGGGATATTTATTGCATTCGCAAGAAGAGTACCATATTTAATTACATAATTTGCACTTAATACAAGTGTAACCAGACTTGAAAGTAATAATACTATATATCTTATAAAATCCCAATATCCTAAATGATGCATCTCTTTCTTGAATTTTTTGGACTGCAGATAAAGAGAAAAAAAGAAAGATAACCCCGCAATAACTAAAATAAAACCATCTAGTACAGAATAATTTCCGTCAAGTCCAGAAAGAACAGGAAAAAATAAAATTGAGAGATAAAAAAAATCTCTTTTTAGCATTCTGCTCTTAAAAGAAACCCCTTTCTCTCCTGAAAAAAATGCTGCTAGCCCGAATACCAGCAGTAAATCAGCAACATTTGAACCGATAAGAGCGCCAAGTCCGAATTTTGGGAGCCCCTTTAATGCAGAGATAATTGCAATAGTCCCTTCTGGAAGAGAAGAAATTATTGAAACAATAAAAAAACTTACAATAAATTCAGAGAGGTGTATTTTTCTAGAAACTATTTTAGAATATTTTATTGAATAATCGGCACTTTTTACCAGCACAAAAAGGAATATGAACATTAAAAAAAGATTTTCTATCATCATTTTATTTAACTAACATTTACTTTATATAATTTAAGTTTTACAGATTAGTCTAAAATAAACAATCTATTGATTCCTGTATATTTGGTTCTATAAATACCATACCCCCCATATTCCTGTAATATTTTTTTATATTCGTGCAAAAAATTTCAAAAATTTCATTTTTTTCCTGATGAGAAATATCATTATGATACGAAAAAATACCAAACAAATTTTCTTTTTTATTATAAAATATTTTGATGTTTGTATGTTTTTTTTGTTCATCTGTTATTGATACAAAAACTTTTGAGCC
>CAZVOT010000046.1:0-7410 GCA_964628775.1 Candidatus Woesearchaeota archaeon | reverse complement strand
AGAAGAAAAGCCAGATTCAAAGTTGCTAAACTTCATCAAAGAATTTTCAATCAAAGGCAGGATTTTCTTCATAAAACTTCTTTCAGTTTGATTAGGAAATTTAAGATTATCAGTGTTGAAAAACTGCAGATTAGGAATATGATTAAAAATCATTATCTCGCTAAAAGTATTTCGGATGCATCTTGGGGTTGCTTCATTCAAATGCTGTCCTACAAAGTTGAAAAAACTGGTAGGCAGATTATAAGAGTTAATCCCAGAAACACAAGCAGAACCTGTAGTAAATGCGGGAACATCCAAGATATGCCTCTGGCTAATCGGGAGTTCAAGTGTTTGAAGTGTGATTTTGTTTGTCATAGGGATTATAATGCGTCCATTAATATCGATACCGCTGGACGAGCGGAAATCTCCTCTTCGGAGGAAAACGCCTGTGGAGATACTGTAAGACCTTCTTTCAGGAAGGCTCGTGTCGTTGAAGCAGGAACTATATGTAAATCTGAGTAAGCATTAGATTTGCTAGAAGCCAACCAATTCATTGGTTGGAGGATGTCACCAACTAAATAAAACATTTTTTCCATTACAGGTTCAATTTCCTCAAATTTCATAAATAAAGAAAGAGGAATGTGAAGAACAATTTCTTTCCATTTTTTTCCAGAATTTATTTTTTCTATCTGAGATTCAATTTCATCTCCAATTGATTTTTCATCTTGAAATAATTCAAGTCCTTCTGCTAAATCTCCTGCTTTATCTAAGTCATTGTATCTGCATTTTACTCCAAAAAACATTTTTTTCACTTCAGGTTTTTATCAAGCCAGCCTATATATTTTTTTATTCCATCTTCAAAAGAAACATTTTCTTTCCAGCCGAGTTTTCTTATTTTTTCAGTATCTAACAAAAATTCATGAACATCACCAATCCAGCCTATTTTTCCTCCTGTGTATTCAATTTTTGGATTTAATTTCATTACTTTGCACATAACTTCTGCTATTTTATTTACTGTGTGAGATTCACTGCTTCCTATATTGTATCTTTCATAATTTTTTGTTTTTTTGAAAGCTAAAATTGTTGCATTTATACAGCCGCTTATGTAAAGATAACTTTTTTTCTGGCTTCCATCCCCCAAGATTTCAAGCTTTTTTGGATTTTTCTTTAATTTATTATAAAAATCATACATAACTCCGTGTCTTGAATTATCTCCAAAGATATTTGCATAAATTAATGATGCACAATCAATACCATAACTGTCTGAGTATGCACTTATATAACAATCACAAGAAGCTTTTGAAGCGCCGTAGGGAGAAATTGGAAAGTACGGCTCGGATTCCGGAGTCGGGATTTTTTTTGCCCTGCCATAAACAGTTGAAGAACTTGTAAAAACAAATTTTTTTATGTTATTTTTTCTGCAGGCTTCAAGAACATTAAATGTTCCAAGGACATTTATCTTGAAACTGCTGTCTGGACTTTCTACACTTTCCTTTACTCTTGGATCTGCCGCCAGATGAAACACTGCATCAAATCCTCTTGTTTCTTTTTCTATTTTTTCTTTTTCTAGAATATCTAATTTTACATACTCAATATTTTTTAGTTTTATATTTCCTGAAATAAGATTATCTATTATTTTTATTTCATGTCCTTCTTTTAAAAGAGCACCTGCCAAATTTGAACCTATAAACCCCGCTCCGCCGGTTATTATTATTTTCATTTCATTATAATCTTGTTTGTCTGCTTTAAATAGTTTTTTTTAGTATTATTATTTTTTGAAAAATCAAATAATTTAAAATATTATGTTATCTAAAAAAATCAATGGGAAAAACAATTGTTGTTGGAGGAGGGGGATTTATTGGGAGTCATCTGGCAGAGAGAGCAGCAATAAGAGGAGAAGAAGTTGTCGTAATTGATGATTTATCAAGAACTAACCATAATTATGAATATTTAAAAAAGAATTTTCCAAAAATTAATTTTGTAAAAGCAGACATAAGAAATTTAGATTCATTTTCAAATTATTTTACAGACGCTGAAAAAATTTTTCATACAGCAGGACAGGTTGCTGTTACAACTTCTGTCTTAAATCCAAAATTAGATTACGAGATAAATTCAACTGGAACATTTAATGTATGTGAAGCTGCAAGAAGGGCAAATACAAACCCTGCTATTGTGTACTGCTCCACGAACAAGGTTTTTGGAGATTTGGTAATACCTGTTGTTGAGATGGAAAAAAGATACAAATACAAAAATATTATAGGGATTAATGAAAAATATGACGTTTCTCCTGAAACAGCAAATTGTCCATATGGGGCAGTAAAATAAACGGCGAAACAATAATGAGTTATTATTATCATACTTATTCTCTTCCAACCATAAGGGCAAGAATGTCCTGTATATATGGAGACAGACAATTTGGAAGCGAGGACCAAGGATGGCTTGCTTGGTTTGTTATTAGAACATTGACTGGAAATCCAATTACAATATATGGGGACGGTAAGCAAGTTAGGGATGCTTTGTTTGTAACTGACCACAACAGAGCATTTGAAATGCTGGCAGATAAAAAAAATATTTCTGCAGGGAAAGCGTTCTGCCTTGGGGGAGGAGCTGAAAACACAATCTCTCTTCTTGAACTTCTTGATTTAATTGAAAAAGTTACAGGAAAAAGAAGTGATATTTCTTTTTCTAATTGGAGATTAGGGGACCAGAAAGTTTTTGTAACAGACAATTTGAAAATAAAAGAAACAATAGGTTGGAGTCCGGAAATTTCAGTAGAGGAAGGCGTAAAAAAATTGATTGAATGGACAGAAAAAAACATCAATTTATTTAATAATTAATGCAAGTAAGACATAAACAAAAACTTTATATACCTAAATGTGCCAGATAGAGAGAATGTCTAAATGCGGAATATGCGGAAGCAGAACTGAAAACCTCAGCATATGCAAAGCCTGCGGAATACATTTTTGCAAAAAACATGGAGATTCCAAGAAAAAACTTTGTGATGACTGCAATGAATTCAGGCAGGATTCTATTGCTGATAAAACTCCTGAAGATGATATAGCAGGAGAAGAAGAACCTGAAGAAGAAGAAGAGTTTGAGTCAGAGTCTGACGGAATGGACGAAGATTAAGGAATTAATCTGTTTGGGTCTCTTGGAAGCAAAACTGCTTCCTTTACATTTTTTAGTCCAAGTAATTTAGATGTAATTCTTTCAAGTCCAATTGCCATTCCTCCGTGAGGAGGCATTCCAAATTTGAAGAATCTTAAATGGTCAAATGATTCAGGATTTAATCCCCTTTCTCTGCAGTTTTTTTCTCTTTCAATAAACCTATGTTCTCTCTGTCCGCCTGAAGTTATTTCCAAGCCGTCAAACAACAGATCAAAACTTGCTGAACTGTTATTTTTTTCTTTCATTACATAAAATGGTTTTTCTTTCCATGGGAAGTTAGTCAAGAATACAAATCTGGATTTGTATTTTTCAAGAACCCATTTTCCAAGAGCAGATTCTCCGTCGTGTGTCAAGTCACCCTCTTCCGGGGTTATTCCCATTTTTTTTACAATTTCTTTTGCAGTTTCTAAAGTTATTCTTGGAATTTCATTTATTTCAGGGATTTCCATCTCAAACATTTTGAAAATTTTTTCGTCGTTTTCCTTTAATTTTTTCATCACGAATTTGAGCAGGTTCTCCTCCTCTTTCATTACATCTTCCATTGATTTTATGAAAGCAATTTCAAAGTCAATTGATACATATTCGCATACATGCCTTGTTGTGTGATGAGGCTCGGCTCTATATACAAATCCTATATCATATATTTTATCAATTCCTGATGAGAGAATTGCTTCTTTGTAAAACTGCGGACTCTGGGCTAAAAATGCCTGCTTGTTAAAGTAGAGTATTGGAAAATATTCTGTTCCTCCTTCTGTTGGACTTCCTACTATTCTTGATGAGAACATTCTCATATAATTATTTTTTTTGAAGTATTCTTCAACATAATCAATTATGTGATTTTCAAGAAGAAAGACAGCCATAACTTTTGGATTTTTTAGGTCAATAAATCTCCAGTCAAATCTCTTATCTAAAGATGTTTCAATCTTCCCCGAGAATTCTATAGGAAGGGGTGCTTCTGCTGATGAAATAATTTCCATTTCTTTTGGAATAAATTCTTTGCCGTTTGGTGCTTTTTTGTTTTCAATTATTTCTCCTTCTGATAAAATTATAGATTCTTTTGAAACACCGTCAAATATTTTTACTATTTTTTCATCTGCAGTTTTCAAGGTCATCTGTAAAAATCCTGTTGCATCACGTAAAGTTATGAATTTTAATTTTCCAAGATCTCTTTTTTCATGAACCCAAGCTGAAACCGTGTTTAATTTAGTTTTAGATTCAAGTATCTCAGATATTCTTTTTCTTTTTGCTATATCCATTTTTTAATGGAGTTGAATAATATTTATAAGGTTTTTTTGCAGGAAAAACCAGAATAAATTTTTGATGAATTTACTGGAGATTCTTTGCATCATTTGAGGTAAATCCATGCACTATTAATTCAAAAATAAGAGAGGTTTGGAACCAAGATATTTTCTTTTGTTTTTTAAAAGAATTCCAGAAACTTAGCAAGTTAATACAGAGGGCTTGAACGTATATATCAAACAATTTGATGTTCAAATACACAAAATTAATTTTTCATTTTTTTTAACTTTTTTTTGATGTAAATCAAAAACTTTATAAATTTAGATGTTGGTATAAAATACCAACATGATAGAAAGAATATTTGATGAGATGGAAAAAGCACTTATGATTAATTTGAATGATATGGAAAAAGACATGTTTGAGGTTTTTACACAAAAAAGAATGGAGCTGTTAAAAACTTTACAAAATGAGACATTTAATTCTATGAGAGAACTTGCAGAAATGATGAATAGAGACATAAAAAATGTCTGGCAGGACTTAGAAATTCTTGAAAAAAATCATTTAATTTATATACAGACCGCAGGCAGAAATAAAATCCCGCACCCAGCCAGAAGAAAAATTATATTCATATTTGAATGAGGTGAAAAAAGATGGAAGAACAAAACCCAAAAAAAGAACAATCAAAAAAAGAAATTGAACTAGTTGTTGCAGAAGCCAGACAGGATGATGTCAATAAAGGAATTGTAAGAATAGATACAAAATTTATGAAAGATATTGATGCACGTCCAGGGGATTTTATTGAAATATCCGGTGAGAGGCAGTCATTCGCTTTAATAGACAGAGCTTATCCTTCTGATTTAGGACTTAATTTAATCAGGATGGATGCTCTTACCCGTTCAAATGCAGGCACTTCTGTCGGCGAGAGAGTAAGGATAAAAAAAGCTGATGTAAAAGAAGCCAAGAAAGTAAAATTAGCTCCTGCTGAAAAAGGAATAAAAATTGAAATAAATGGAAATCCGCAGGCATTAACTAGAGCTCTTCTTGGAAGAACTGTTGTAAAAGGAGACATCTTATCTCTTGGGGGAACAAAATCAAGAAAGATTACGATGTCAGGCAGTCCTTTGTTTGAAGATATCTTTAAAACATTAATGGAAGATGAATCCTTCTTCTCGCCGTTTCCTTTTTACAGGAATATAAAATGGATGGTAATATCAACTCTGCCTCAGAATGTTCCTGTACTTATAACAGACAGAACAGAAGTTGAAATATCAAATGAACCTGTTACTGTTTCTGAGAAAAGAATTCCTAAGATAACTTATGAAGATATCGGCGGACTTGACAAGGAAATTGAAAAAGTGAAAGAAATGATTGAACTGCCTATGAAGCATCCAGAACTTTTTGAAAGACTTGGAATTGAACCTCCAAAAGGAGTTCTTTTATACGGCCCGCCAGGAACAGGAAAAACTCTTCTTGCAAAAGCAGTTGCAAATGAGTCAAGTGCTTACTTTATCTCAATTGCAGGCCCTGAAATTATGAGCAAGTGGGTTGGCGAGGCTGAGAAAAAAATAAGAGATATTTTTTATGATGCTGAGAAAAATGCACCAGCAATAATTTTCATTGATGAAATTGATGCAATTGCGCCAAAAAGAGAAGAAGTTACAGGAGAGGTTGAGAGAAGAGTTGTTGCACAGATACTTAACTTGATGGACGGAATGAAATCCAGAGGACAGGTAATTGTTATTGCTGCAACAAACAGAGAGAATGCAATTGACCCAGCACTTAGGCGTCCTGGGAGATTTGATAGAGAAATTGAAATAGGCGTTCCCGATGCAAAAGGAAGACTTAACATACTTAAAATTCACACAAGAAACATGCCTCTATCTGCTGATGTTAATCTTGAAACATATTCAAGAACAACACATGGATTTGTAGGCGCTGATTTGGAGGAACTTTGCAAAGAAGTTGCAATGCATGCTCTTAGGAGAATGATGCCGGAAATAATAAAATCCAAAGACAACAGAATAGATTCAGAAACTCTGCAGAAAATACAAGTTACAAAAGAAGATTTTGATGAAGGAATGAAATTAGTTTCTCCTTCTGCAATGAGAGAAGTTCTTATTGAAAGTCCAAATGTCAAATGGGAGGATATAGGAGGACTTGAATCAGTAAAAGAAACAATAAAAGAATCTATTGAATGGCCTTTAAAATATCCAGAATCATTTAAGAGACTTGGTATTGATGCGCCTAAAGGAATTATTTTATACGGTCCTCCTGGATGCGGAAAGACAATGCTTGCAAAAGCAATTGCAACTGAAACAGAATGCAACTTCATTTCAATAAAAGGCCCAGAAATATTTTCAAAGTGGGTTGGTGAATCTGAAAAAGCTGTTAGAGAAATTTTCAGGAAAGCCAGACAAGTTGCGCCGTGTATAATATTTTTTGATGAAATTGACAGCATTGTGCCCCACAGAGGAGGAGAAGCAGGAGAGAGAGTTTCTGAAAAAGTTGTAAATCAGCTGTTGACAGAACTTGACGGACTTGAGTCATTAAAAGATGTTGTTGTAATAGGAGCTACAAACCGTCCGGACTTGATTGATTCATCTCTTCTTAGACCTGGCAGGTTTGATAGATTAATTTTAGTTCCGCCACCAGATATGGAAACAAGATACAAAATCTTATCAGTTTATACAAAGAGAATGCCGTTGTCAAAGAAAATTGACCTTAAAAAAACTGCAAAAGAAACAGATATGTATTCCGGCGCTGATTTATATGCAGTATGCAGGGAAGCAGGACTTTCTTCTCTGCGTGAGAACAAAGAAAGCAAGGAAGTTACAAAAGAACAGTTTGAAGGAGGGATTATAAGGGTAAAACCTTCTCTTAAAAAAGAAGTAATGGACTTTTATGAGAACTTTGACAAACAGAAAAATCAGATAAAAGACAAAAAAGAAGAATATGACACAATGTTTGCCTAAATTTTTAGAGAATTTACCCCGATGCTCTGCATCGGTTGGGATAAATCCATAA
>CAZVOT010000045.1:0-7745 GCA_964628775.1 Candidatus Woesearchaeota archaeon | reverse complement strand
GTATAAAATTATTCTTTTTAACAAGAAGATTAGCTAATAACGCAGTAGAAGAAATTTCAAAATAATCTTCAACCTCCCCTTTGTTTGCTTCAACTGTTATTGCATCTGGTTTTATTTTTTCAAGATAAGAATATATTTTTGTATTGAGATCTTTTAAAAGGTGATTTACTCCAATTAAATACAAGTCTTTCATATTAAATCAAGTGATTAAATAGATTTATAAAAGTATTATTAGGTGCTTTTTCTTAAGTAAAAATCCCATCAACAAACTGTAAAGAATTCTCAAGTTAAAAATAAAAAATAATAAAATTCTTTTTAAATTAATGAAGTATACTAATTGACAATGGAAGAAAAAACAAAAGTAACTCCCTGGGAAGTAAAAGGAGATATTGATTATGATAAGTTAGTCAATGAATTTGGAACAGAAAGAATAAATGACAAGTTATTAAAAAGAATAAAAAAACACACAGGCGAACTCCATACATTTTTAAGAAGAGAAATATTTTTCTCTCACAGGGATTTAAACTGGACTTTAGATGAATATGAAAAAGGAAACAAATTTTTTCTCTATACTGGACGTTCTCCTTCTGGAAATGTTACTTTAGGACATTTAATTCCATGGACTTTTACAAAATGGCTTCAGGATAAATTTGATGTAGAGTTATGGTTTCAGTTCCCGGATGAAGAAAAATTTCTATTCAAAGAGAGTATGACTCTGGAATTTACAGAAAAGATGACAAGAGAAAATGCACTTGATGTAATAGCACTTGGCTTTAATCCTAAAAAAACTCATTTTTTAATAGATACTATTCATGCAAGGAGTATGTACAAAGAAGCCTGCAGAGTTGCAAAAAAAATAACTTATTCAACAGTAAAGTCTGCATTTGGCTTTGATGACAGCTTTAATGTAGGACAGATTTTCTACACAGCAATGCAGAGTGTTCCCGCTTTCCTGCCTTCTGTACTGAAAGGAAAAAATATTCCTTGTTTGATTCCTTATGCAATAGACCAAGATCCTCATTTTAGAATAACTAGAGATGTCCTGCCAAAACTTGGGTACTATAAACCCTCTGCAATTCATTGTGTATTTCTCCCGCCATTAACTGGACCAGGAGGAAAAATGTCAGCAAGCAACCCAAATAGTGCTGTATATACAACAGATTCCAAAGAAGTTGTAAAGAAAAAAATAATGAAATACGCCTATTCAGGCGGACAAGCAACAGTAGAAGAACATAGAAAAAAAGGAGGAAATCCTGATGTAGATGTTCCTTATCAATGGCTTAGATTTTTTGAAGATGATGATAAGAAGTTGAAAAAAATTTATGAAGATTACAAATCAGGAAAACTGCTTACAGGAGAAATAAAACAATTATTAATTGACAAGTTAGTTCCTTTCCTTGAAAAACACCAGGAAAGAAGAGAAAGAGCAAAAGACAAATTTGATGATTTCGTATATAAAGAGTGATGAATATTTTAATTTCTATTTAAAGTTTTTTTTGAAGTAAAAACTTTAAAACATCAAATATTTACTATAACCTAAGATGTTTCCGAATCTGAATGTATACAATCTGCCCCAGGAACAAGTAGAACCTATTCCTGCATCTCTCATAAAAAGAATTACAGCATATTTAATTGATTCTCTATTTTTCTTATTCACAATATACAACCCTTTCATGTCAATTTTTCTTTCAAGAATAGGAGTGCCTGAAGCAGAATCAGTTGCAGAACTTGAAATTTTTTTGCATGAGAATCCAAAAATAGAATTTGCAATATTAATTGGAATTCTTGCTGTTTTATTTGTTTATCTTCTTTATTTTGTAATAATGGAATCACTAGCAGCAGTTACAATAGGCGAATTTTTTATGAAGATAAAAGTGTTAAGAACAAACAAAGCTAAAGCAGAAACTTCAAAATTAATTTTAAGAAATCTTACAAAAACAATTTTAATTATTCTTCTCCCTATTGACTGCATCGGCTACATAACTCATAAAAAAAGATATTCAGATATAATTTCAGATACAGATATGTTCTACATTCCAAGTTTGAGGCTGATTGAGTAATGGAAGGGATGATAAAATATTTAGGACTTATCTTAATGATTGGACTTTTTAGCATAGCTCTTGCTTATAATTTAGCAGAATTATTCAGCGAAACAACAACAACAGCAGATGTTAGTTTAATCCCAATTCAGGCAGAGATATCTATGTTTGACTCGCAGTCAACTGTTTCATCTGACTGGATAGTAGAAAAAATTCAGGAAGCAGAAAAAGATAGTTCAGTATCAGCAATAGTTCTTAGCATAAACTCGCCAGGAGGAGCAGCAGTTTCATGCATGGAAATAATTTCTGAACTTAAAAAAGCAGAAAAACCAAAAATTGCCTGGATTCGTGAAATAGCAGGCTCATGTGCTTATATGATTGCATCAGAATGTGATTATATCCTAGCTCATGATTTCTCTTATGTAGGCGGACTTGGAGTAATCTCATCTTACTTGGAATTCCCAAAAATTATGGATAAATACGGTGTAGGTTATGTCCGTTTTGTCTCAGGCGACCTAAAAGATATGGGAACACCTTACAGAAACTTAACACAAGAAGAAAAACAAATCTGGCAGGAAATGATTGATGAAATGAAATTAAGTGTTTTTGATTTGGTTACAGCTAACAGGAATATAAGCGAATCAGCAAATACAGATATAAGAAGAGGAAGACTTTATTTAGGAGCAAAATCAAAAGAAATCGGGCTTGTAGACGAACTTGGAAGCAGAGAACAGTTGGAAAATTATTTAAAAAATATATTGAATGCAACAAAAATTAAATTCAATAAAGTAGAACAGGAAAAATCAATTCTTGATTTGCTTAATCTAGAATCAGAAATAAGTGGTTTGTTGTTAGAAAAGGAAAATAAACTTCCCTCTTTAACTTAAGAATCTTCTTCTAAAAATACCTAAAGAATAGGTAAAATACAATTAAATTTTTGAAATTGCTGATTCAAGTATTTCTCCAATTGACTGGCTTGAAATTGAAATTGCAGAATCATATGAAGGATGTGTTTCATTCTCGCCTGTCATCATCATAACAACTTCCTGTCCGTCAACAACAACAAATCTGTTTGATTTATTGCCTGTTATTATGTTGTTTGTAATCTCTCTTATCTTTGGTGCAGGACTTGATGTCTCTGTTGCAAAGGTAATCTTAACTCCTCTTTCTTTTGCCTGCTTTATAGCAGAACCAATTGAATGAAGTTCAGAGATTGCACTTTCATCAGAAGTTACGATTAAAACACTTTTTTTTGATGCTTTAATAAGCATTGATAAATGTTCGAATATATTTTTTCTTCCTTTTATAGCTCCTGTAAGCTGTGAAGGTTCAACTCTTTTTACACCGTTGGTAAAAAGTAAGTCCATCTCTTGTACTGCCTCGGATTTTCCTGCTTTATCAAGATTTTCTAAAGTTTCTCTAGTCTCATCTTCGATTCTTTCTTTTACTCTTGAAATAACTTCTTTTGGAGAAATTGCAGCATATTTTATTGGTTTTCCAACCTGCATCATAATAAATCCTCTGCTTTCTAAACTTTGTAGAATGTCATATGTTCTTGAACGTGGAACACTTGAAATTGAGCTAAGTTCTCCTGCAGTTGCAGAGCCCTGTGAAAGCAAAGCTATCCAAATCTTTGCTTCATAAGAGTTAAGTTTGAAAAGTCCTCTCAATTTAGTTAATAATTCTTTTTTTACTATCATAAGATAACAAATAAATAAATAACTTTAAAAATGTTTTTGTAACCGATTTTGGGTAAATCTATAAAAATTATTTTATAATACTATAAAATTTTTTAATTTTATGAATTAATAATAAAAAAATGCAAAGGGATGAACTTCCAATGTAGTAGACTCAAAATTTGTTATAAAAAACCTCTCAAAATTAGAGAAATTTTATAATTTTATATGCTTCAACAAGGAGATATATTCTCTAAACCGATTTATACATAAGAAGTACTCCAACTATAATCATGATTTTAAATAATGTACTTATGTAAAAGTTTTCAAATAAGGTTGTAAGTATTGTTCCTAAGGTTAATGTTAACATCCCAAAACCAAAAAACTGGACTTTTCTCCTTAATTTTCCTTTTAATTTCTTAATTGCATATATTATAAAAAACAATCCAAGAACAGTAGAAATTAAAGCATTTAATGTAAATATTAATTTTTGTCCTGCAGAACAGATTATGTCTCCATCAATAAAAAGCAGGGGTTCTGCTGAAATTGCAATCAAGGAAACAGCAAAGATTAAAACTCCAAAAAAAAATGATATTCCTACAAAATCTGAATTTGCAAAATATGTAAAAAGAGAAATTGAAAAAACAGCAGTTAAATTAAGAAAACCTGCTCCCATTTTTGCAAAAATTTCTCCTGCACTTTCCATATTAAGATTAAAGCATAAAAAACCAAGTCCAATCAAACCCCATCCAAAAGAACCAGAAAATAAAAAATAAGCAAAAAGAGAATGTTTCAAATCAACTGTTTTTTTGTATTTTTTAATCTGCAGAAAAGCGAGTATTAAAATAAAGAGGCTTATTGAAAAAGTAAGAATAATGGCTGAATAATCCAAGGCATTCATACAGCTTAAATATTTATGCAAGTATTTAAATTTAATCAGAAGAGTAGATTATTTTTGTGTCTTCCCTATAGAATTTCAAGGCAACCATCTGATTATACTGTTCATTTGTAAGCAAGACAGTTTCAATTGAAAAATTGAAATTTGATTTTATCTCATCTTTTATCCCTTTTATTCTGGCAGAATCCATATCCTTTCCAATTAATGTGAGCGCTATGCCGTCCATTTTTTTATCGCCGACTTGTATAATTCTGTATACATTTCCGCAGTTTTTCACTAAGCTTATAAATTTTGAAAGGGGATCTTTGGAAGTTTTCTCAATAAAAAATTTGACAATTTCGCTTTCTTTGTTTACAAAAAAGGAAGTAAAATCAGAGTTCTTTACTTCGCTTACAATTCCAGCTTTAATTAATCTCTGAGTAATTCTATGTATTGTGGATAAAGGTATATCTATATTTTTAGAAACATCTCTCAGTTGATACTTATCTTTTAGACATATATACTTCATGAAAGAAACTGTTTTCCTGTCAAATATTTTAGCCATCTCTTCAATCATTATTTTTATCTATTAAACTGCAAAAAATATAAATGTTCCTTTTTTGGAAAGGTGTTCCATAAATTTTTTAATGCAGTTTCATTTTTGGAAATAATTACTGCAGAATATTGTTTAATAATACAAGAATCTTTAAATATATAGAAAATCATTTAATTTATTATCTTCTTTAAGTGAAATGCTTTAGTGAAATCTCTTTAAGTAAGTAGTGTTCGTCAGCCGTAATTTAAAAGCATATCGGTATGACAGAACATATTTCGTATGATTAAATCCCCAAAAAAATAGTGGGATTTCAAGAAAATGGACTCAAGAAAAAAATAGCGGGAGAAGAGAAGCAGTCCGTTTTCACATAGAAATTAAAAATATGGAGGCGCAAAAAATGGATTTCATTTTGAAAGAAGCATTGAAAAATTCAAATGCAGAACAAAACATTGAAGATGGGCTTGCTGGACAGGCAACAATAAAAATAGTTGGAGCAGGAGGAGCAGGCAACAATGCTGCGGACTGGTTATACAGAAAAGGAATCAAAGGAGCAGAAATAATTGCAATAAACACAGATAAAAGACACCTTGATGCAAGAGAATCAGATATTAAAATTCTGATTGGAAAAGAATGCACAAGAGGACTTGGAGCAGGAGGTTTCCCTGAAAAAGGAACAGAAGCAGCACAGGAGGACATATCTGAAATAAAAGCAACACTCAAAGATACAGATATGATTTTCTTAATAGCTGGAATGGGTGGAGGAACAGGAACAGGTGCAGCTCCAGTAATTGCTCAGACAGCAAAAGACATGGGTGCAATAGTAATTGGAGTAGTTACAATGCCTTTCAAGATAGAAAGAGCGAGACTTGACAAAGCAGAGCTTGGACTTGAAAAATTAAGGCAGTACTCAGATACAGTCATTGTAATTGACAACAACCGCCTTGTAGACATAGCTGGAAATCTGCCAATTACTCAGGCATTTGCAGTAGCAAATGAACTTATCTCAACAATGATAAAAGGAATAGTTGAGACTATAGCAATTCCTTCACTTGTAAACTTAGACTATGCAGATGTAAAAGCAATAATGACTCAGGGAGGAGTTTCTGTAATTGGAGTAGGAGAATCAGACACTGAAAACAGAGTAGAAGAAGCAGTAAAGAAAGCAATGTTAAATCCTCTACTTGATGTAAACTACGAAGGTGCAACAGGCGCTTTGCTTCATATAACTGGTGGGCCTGATCTGACTTTGGAAGAAGTAAACAGAGTTGGAGAATCAGTAACAAAAGGACTTGACCAGGATGCACAGGTAATCTGGGGAGCAAGAATTGACGAATCCATGGCTGGAAAGATAAGAGTCATGATAATAGTAACAGGAGTTCACTCGCCGTTTATAGTGGGTCCTCAGCAGAAAGTCAACAGCAAAGTTCAAAGACAGAAATTTTCAGAAGACTTAGGAATTAGGATGATTAATTAAGCACCTATATAAAAAACTTTTACAGGGCAAAGAAATTTGCCCTGCAGATTATTTTTATTGCTAAAACCGAAATTCTTAAATAGTAACTAAACAAAATATATTTAATATGCCAAAAAAAATAATAGAAAAATTAAGAAGCAGTCCTAGTCCAGAAGTTCTCTTGAAAATAAAAGAAACAAAAGAAAAAGCAAAAAAAATGCATCAAGAGAATAAAATAGGGTTATTTGGTGCATCTGCTAATTTTTTTCTCTATACTGAAAGAAGCAGTAAAGATGTTCTAAAAGGAGTTTACTACTGTAAAACCTGCGGTTATGAAGAGATAAATGTCAATATAACTGACTGGGAAGCAATTTCTAAAAAACCAAAAGGACTCCAATGTCCAAACTGCAAAGGACAAATTTGGAAGCCTTCTGGACTCTTAAAAAAGAAAGGGCCCAAACCTAAGTGATTCTGTAAAACTTAAATTCATAGAAAAACATAAATTAATTAATGAACGAATCAAGAATAGCATTAATTATTCTGCTGTCTTCTGTATTTCTCTCTGCATTCTCTTTAGGCTATGTATTTTTTGCATATTCTTATGCTTCTCTTAAAAACCCAGAAACAGAAAGTTATTCCAGTATGCCTGATTTTTCCAAATATCAGGTAAATGAAGGAGAATATATAGAATGCTTAGATATATTGAATATTGAATGTTCTGGAAGAACAATAAAAGCAAGAATAAAAAACAGCGGTAAAAAGAAAACAGAAAGAGAATGGACTCTGGACGTAATGGTTGACAGCATACAGCAGGGCTCAGCTCTTGTATCTAAGGCGCTAAATATTGGAGAAGAACATGAATTTGAATTCTTAATAAAAAAAGAAATGGAAAAAAATCAAAGCTATGATATTAGAATTAAAACAGATGCAATGTCAGGAAAAGTAAATTGCACGGTTTTATAAGAAAGTATAGTATGTTATTATTTATATGGTAGAAGAATTAGATAATAAAGAGAAAACAGAAATAATAAATAGTTTAAAAGATTATATTAATAAAGAAATAAAAGACACTCAAAATTATAGATATGTAATGGGTATAGATTTTGACGCAAAACCTAAAAAAATATATATAACTATTCAATCA
>CAZVOT010000044.1:0-7749 GCA_964628775.1 Candidatus Woesearchaeota archaeon | reverse complement strand
CAATAATAATTTAATATGTGAATAAATCTTAAAATAGAAGACTTAAATGGAGTTAAAAGAATTACTCAAGTATTCCATGTTAAATATAAAAGAGGAGCAATAATTAAATTTATTATAGATACTGGTTGCCCCTTTTCTCAAATAAGTGAAATAGATATTCAAAGAATGGGTATTCCTATAACTAGAAGTTATCACGATAAAATTGCATCGGGATTAGGGGGTAGTATTATCAATTTAAAAGAAATAAATAAAGATGTTGAATTACTATATGAAAATGAAAATAAACTTAAAACAAAAGTATTACATTTAGCTTATTCTCCAAGTCCTAGTCCAAAAAGTATTACAAGGGTTAGTTTATTGGGAACAGATTTTTTAATAGAACAAAGATTTAAATTAGTTGTCGATTTTTCTAATAATAATACATATTTAGAAAGAGAGGATATAAATTAAATATTTGATTTCTAATAAGAAAAAAGAAATGGGGTAGTTAATTATTATTTTCTAATTCTTTTAAGATTGAGGTATAAGAACTTTCTAAAGATTTAGGGATTATGTCATCAAATATAAGATTTAATCTATTTCTAAGTTCTTTTTTTATCTCTTTTACTGAATCTTTTTCTTCAAAAAAATCAATTGTTTTATTTATTAATGTTAAGCTTTCTTTTATTGCTGATACTTTTCCTCCTTCCTTCATACTCCTTTCCTGACTCTCTAATAAAGTTATATCTTTTATCCCTCTAATAATAATACTCACAAGCAGTTTTGTGTTGAATTCTTTTTTTTCATTGTTTATTTTTATTGTTTCTACCATTTAACCTCATATATAAAAATATTTTATATTCAAGTAACAAATTAAATACTACTTATAAATCTGTCTTTATCAATGGATAGTGTTCCATTACTAACTTAAGGAGTATATAATTATAATATTTTATATGGAACATCTTCTTTTACAGTTGATTTGAACCTTGTATTATTCAAATCCTGCCAAATAGAAATTAAACAAAAGAAAATGGACCCGGCAGGATTTGAACCTGCGACCTTCGCCACGTCAAGGCGACGTCATAGCCGCTAGACGACGAGTCCAATACAGAAATTAAAAAAACAGAGAATATTAAAAAATTATCTATATACAAAAAATTATTTACTTTTAGATTACTGGCCACCTCCCTGCGATTTATTTTTAAAGATAAAAATTGATTAATTATGGATTAAATAAACTTATAAATGATACCATATTAGTATCAATTGATACTAAAATGGAAACAATATTAAGGATTATCAAAATGCTGGATTTAAATAAGAATGGAGTTCATTTAAGAGAATTATCAAGAATTACAAAAACAAGCTGCAGTAATCTTATTAGGAATTTAAAACTTCTTGAAAAAAATAAAATTATAAAAAAAGAAAAAGAAGCTAATTTAATTAAAATAAAATTAAACAACCACCCTTTAACAATTGCTTATCTAAAAGAAGTTCATACTTTAAACTTTTTATCTCTTCCAAAAAAAGTAATTCTTGCTGTAAATGAATTTCTTAATGAAATAAAAGAAAAACCGATAATTTCTTTTATTTTTGGTTCTTATGCAAAAGGGGGTTATACAGAAAATTCCGATATTGATCTAATGCTGATTTTTCAAAAAACAGGAAATTTTAGAGATATTGAAAATACTGCGAAGAGAATAAGCAGTAAAACAAATACAAGAATAAATCCTGTTTATGCTGGTTATAAAAATTTTGAGTCAAATCTAAAAGATAAAAAACATGTTTTTTCAAATGAAATTAAAAAAAATATCATGATTATAAATGGAATTGAATATTATTACCAGATCTTATGGAATTGTGAGTAATGAAATTCTGTCCAGAATTGTTAATAAATGATAAAGAATATTGTATTAAATTATTCAAACATAATCTAAAATTAAAATCACTCCAAAAAAATAATACTGATTGCAAAAAATATATTAAAAAAGCAGAATCTAATCTAGAATTCTCAAATTATTTAATGGATGAACATAAACATTCAATAAAAGAAAAACTGCCAAATAGAAATTACTATGACTGGTGTATAACAATATATTACTATTCAATATACCATACTGCTCTTGCTCTTATTGCAAAATTAGGATATACCTCAAATAGTCATTCTGCAACTTTAACAGCAGTAACTTTATTTTATTATCACAAAAACAATATTCTAAAAAAAGAGTATATTAATTTTTTAATAAATAAGATAAATTTAAACAAAAATGAAATAAATTTAGTAGTACATTCAAAAGATTTGAGAGAAAAAGCAAGTTATGGTGTTGATGAGATGTTTAATAAATCAATGGCTGAGTATTTACAAAAAGAAACAGCTGATTTTGTAATTAGGATAAAAGAATTGCTTGAATAGAAGATTACTGTACAATTTGTATATATTCTTTATTTATTTTTCCAGAAGTTTTTCTAAATGCCTTTGAATATTCCAATAAAACTCATTAGGAATCTAAATATTGGCACTAATTTAAAAACAGCAGACATAGGTTTTAATGAGATTTCATCAAAAATTAACATTCTCATAAACATAAAATTAGATTTTACAAGGACTATAACTATTTTTATCGGGTCTTTCTTCTCTGAAGACAATATACTTGTCCAGTCGTCAAAATTTTCTTCAATTGCTGCAACATCTAATTTTATCAGAATATTATCTTTTGTTTTTCCAGCCTTTATATCAGAATCAAATTTAATCTCGCTTATATTCCCATCTCTAAAATAAACTGAAAAATCAATTACTTCGCTTTTGTTTTCAAGAAACTGGAAATTAAGTATTGTGCCGTTTAAGTCAATAAGCAGTTTTTTTGTTTCAGTTGAATTTGAAAAACCATCATTTAACTCATTTAATACAGTTGAATTTAATCCAGTTACATTTATTACTTCTCTTATTCCTTTCATTAAAGCAATTATTGTCCGTATAGGATTTGTATCTGTAAGATTACTTTCAGATAAATTTTGATTTTTCAGCATTTTTGTTTCATTTGCAGAAAAAGAAACTGAGAATAATATGAAGAAAAATGAAAATAGTGCAATTTTTTTTGTTTCCATTATGTTAATTTTTAGGATTTCTTTATTTAAAAAATCAATCTATTTAAAATAATTGCAAAAAAATACTTCCATTACCTGGCATTTAATTGCAGTTTGTTTTTATAACTCTCTTCTAAATTTTTATTTTTTTCTTTAAATCATTTATCTCTAATTCAAAATCTTCAAGCTCGCTTTCTAGGAATTTAACTCTTTTTTTAAGAAGAGATATTTCTTTTTCCATATTAAACAGTTTTTTTATTTTATCTAGCATGTTTCAATCACTTTTGATTTATCCCATAAACCTAATAAAATTTGCGAATAATTGCCGTCTGGAAGAGAAATATTCATATACGCCTTATTTAAGTAATCTAAGCAGACTTCTGAAGCATTGTTATAAACTTTTAATTCCTTGTTTTTGGAGTAAACATAAAATATGTAATTCTTGTCTGTGCTTAAATTAAGAATTCTAGACAGTTCTCCTCCAATATTCTCATATTTTGAAAAACTGATAAATGAAATTATTTTTTCTAAGTTATTTGGCTCTCCGTATGATAAAACCGAACCAAGTATTCTCTGGACTTCAATATTAGAATACCTAATGTACTGCGCCTCAACTTCAATCTGGCTTTTGCTGTTTACTATAAATGAAAAAAGCAGCATAGAAATCAAAATAAAAGAAAAAACTTCTAAAGGAGAAACTTGGGATTTCATATATACACCCTCGCTATGTGTCCTTCAAAAATAACAGGAAGAGAAAGGATAATCTGGGAATTTGGAAACGCTCCTATTGTTAGATTTGTTTCCCTGTCAATCAAGTAAACTTCTTCTATCAGTTCATTTCTTTTTATTTCAAAATCCTCTCCAATTAAGGAATTTAACTTGGAAAGCTTATTTTCTGATAAAGATAAAATATAAGAAGTATTGGAAAAATCAGAAAATTCTACAAATAAAAAAACAATAAAAACAACTATAAAAACTGATGCAAAAAGAACAGAAAAAATATCATCATTGAACATATATCCTTCCCTCTTTTTTAAAGATAAGCAAAGAATCAGGACTTTCAATTTTCTTATTCTCTGCATCTGAATTTATTTTGCATGAAAATTCTTTCTCATTTGAAGCAAGAAAAATACTTCCAGATAAGATTTCAAGAGTATTAATATTCTCAATCTCAATTTCTATCTGTTGATTATCCTTAATGGAATTCATAATATCACATATTTTTTGGCTTGTTCTTCTAAAAGATAAATTTGAAAAAAAGCTGTTTTGAAAATCAAGAAAGAAAAATAGAACAGAGATTATTACAGAAGAAAAAATAATTATTGAAATCTTTGAATATAAAATCTCCATATTATCATCTAAAAAGGTAAATTTTTAATTGGTTTCTGCATAAAGAAAACAGATGAAAGTCTCTGTTGTAAAATGCGAAGATTACATTCAGGATAATGTAGACAATGCTGTAAAAAAAGCAATGTGTCTTGCTGATTTTGAAGTAAAACCAAATTCAACAGTTCTTTTGAAAGTAAATTGCCTGAGAGACTCAGAAGAGAATAGTACAATAACAACAAACCCTGCAGTAATTCGCTCTGTCTGCAAAATATTAAAAGAAAAAAAATGCAGGATTTGGATAGGAGATTCAGGAGGAGAAGGTTTGGCAGAAAAAACACAAAAAGGACTTGATAATCTTATTGTAAAAACAGGAATTAAAAAAGAATTCAATGTAAAATTAATTAATTTTGACAATGAAAAAAAAGTTCTTGTAAAAAATCCTGATGGAAAGCAGATAAAGGAAATAACAACAGTTGAGCCGATAAAAAAAGCTGATTTTATTATTTCTCTGCCTAAACTAAAAACTCATGCAATGACAAAATATACAGGAGCAGTAAAAAATTCATTTGGCTGTATTCCTCTTAAAATGAAAAGTGCTTATCATGCAGTAGGTATAACTGAAAAAAAATTCTCAGAACTTTTAGTTGATATCTTCCAGGTTTTAAAACCCAATTTTTTTGTAATGGACGGCATTATTGGAATGGAAGGAAATGGGCCTTCTGTTGGCAGTCCCAAAAAAGCAGGCATTATTTTGGCGTCTAAAAATGGTGTCTGTCTGGATTTCACTGCATCAGGGATAATTGGCTTTAAAAAAGATGATATTTTAATGCTAAATGAAGCAAAAAAAAGGGGTTTATATGAAGATTTTGAGATTCTTGGCGAAAAAAACTTGAAAATCCCGTTTAAACAGCCTGATTCAATAATAAGAAAAGCTTTGGATTTGAGAAAGTATGTAGACCCCTTATTATATAAGCAGGCAAAACCCAATGTTAATTTCAAAAAATGCATTGGCTGCGGAACTTGCGCAAGAATTTGTCCTATGAATGCAATTACTATGATAGATAAAAAACCAAATATTGACGATGAAAAATGCATAAAATGCTTCTGCTGTCAGGAGGTCTGTCCTGAGAGTGCAATAAAAATAAAAAAATCTGCAAGGATTCCTTGGTTGATTGAATTAGTAAAAAAAGCAAAGAAGAGATATTATGTTAAAAAGCTCTGAATCCTTCTAAGAATATTTTGGATTTTTAATCTATAAAATGACTTAATAACAGCCAAGGACTTGGAACCGCTTTTCGCTGAATTCAAGCATTCAATTAACAAGATTTATAATTTACAGAGCGAATTATCCTTTTAATGAAAAAACTAAAATTTGCAGAACCCATGCCAGAACTCATTCTCAGCAAAAAAAAAGATATTACATGGAGGATAAACGATGACAAGAATCTTAGCTGCAGTGATGAATTATCCTTAATACGAACTAATGGAGAAGAATTTGGAAAAGCAAAAATACTTTGGGTAAAGGAAACAACATTTGGACAATTATCTGAAGAAGATAAAATTGGGCACGAGAACATCTCATCACAGGAAGAATTACTGCAGATGTTCTCAAAATATTATAACACAAAAATAACTAATGAAACAAAACTAAAAGTGATAAAATTTAAACTGCTATAAAATCAATCACAGAAAATAAATTGTTTTTTCTTTTTTTTGTGTAGGACTGCCAAAAAATAAGGTTATATCATAAATTGCCGGTTCAAAATTTATTGTTTCTATGATATCTGCAGATATTTGTATCTCTTCAATTTTGATATTATCTTTTTTTATTGTAATATTATTAGTAATTGAATTCAATTCAACAGAGTACTTGTCAGGCACTCTAAGTTCTGCTTTTGAAAAACTGCCAATATCAGAAGTTTTTTTGAGAAGTTCTATTGTTTTTTTCAGGTTTTGTATGTCTTTTTTTATTATGTATTCATCCTTAAATTCAGAAAAAAAATTCATTTCAAAAAAAATAGTTGAAATTAAAGCAAAAGAAATAATAGAAACTGCAATTAGGCTAAAAGACAATGATTCAATGCCTTTTTTATTATAAAAGTGCTGTAGCATTTGCAAGAGTTTTATTCAAATTTATTACAGCACCAGTTATTCCGCCCCTCAAAATTCCTGTTGTTTCCATAACAATCCCGATAACAAGAGCTGCAGAAAGGGCGATTATAAGGTATCTAAGAGGTAATCCCTCAACAGCTTTTTTGTTCATAAAATATGAAAACAATGGAAAAACTTAAAAATACATCGGAAACATCTAAATTACATCTTTTAATTCATAAATAATTGCTCCTGATTTTGCAAGTTCTTTTTTCTCCTCAATTTTTTTTGCAATAATCATAAAATTTTTAGTAAAATTATCTGGGATGTCTGCTTTCTTTGATTTTTCATTTAGTTGGAAAATAATTTGTTCTGCTTCTTTTTTAGAAAGATTTTTCCATTTTACTTCTCCAAAAATAACTTTTTTTTCCTTATTGCTTATTCCAAGAATATCTATTTCATCTTTTTTATCCCACCATCTTCCAAAAAGAAAGTTGGGGTATATTTTATTGTCCTTTAAAAATTGCAGAGAAATATCTTCAAATGTTCTTCCAAAAAAAGAGTTTAATTCAGGGAGAATCTTCTCTTTCAAAAGAAGTTCCTGCTTATTCTGTTCAACATAGTTGGTATTTTCAAAAATAAACCTAAACCAGAATTTAAAATAATTGTCTTTTATTTTATAAATTCCATTTCTTGACTTTTTAGGATGTTTCTCTGTTATTGGAACAATTCTTTCTATAATCTGAAGTTCTCTTAGAATTCCAAGATACTTTGTTATTTTTGATTTATCCACTCCTGTATCATTCATTATATTTCCAATCTTTGTATTTCCATTTGCAATTGATTTTATTATTGAATAATAAATTCTTGGTTCGTTTAACTCCTCTTGAATTACAAAAAAAGTATCTTGATAGAGAAATTTATTTTTCTGGAGTAAATTTTCTTTTATATTTGAGGGAATATCTTTTGAATAATCAAATTCAAGAAGATAAGCCGGTATCCCGCCAAGTATCGAATAAACAGCAACTTTATCTTCATCATTTATTTTTTCAAAAAATAATTTTGCATCACTGAATTTCATTGGTTCTAAAAGTATTTGTTCTGTTCTTCTGCCATAAATTGGCGACTTATATCCAAGAAGGGATTCCATCATGGATATTGATGAACCTGAAAGTACAATAAAAGAATTTTTTTTTGAAAAATATTTGTCCCAATACTCTTGAAGAATAGAAGGCAGAGATTTATTTGATTCAACCAAATAAG
>CAZVOT010000043.1:0-7844 GCA_964628775.1 Candidatus Woesearchaeota archaeon | reverse complement strand
CTCTATTTATTGAATATAAAAAAAGATCTCCTTTTTTTTCTATTTTTAGAAAACCTTTTTTTTGAAGTTTTTCACAAATTTTTTGAAGAGTTGTTCTTGAGACACCTGTTGCATTACTTATATCTGTTTTTGTATATTGTCCTAAAATATTTTCTATAAAAAAATCTATTACTTTTATTAAAGGATAAGTTCCAAGGTATTTAATAAGCTGACTCATATTTTTTATTAATATATTCATATTTATAAATTTTTGTTCGTTGTTGTCCATAAATTGGACAGATCTATTACCGGTCAACTGTCCTAATTTAATTTATAAATATGAGAATATAGATTTTGGCAATGCCTTTAATAGATATAAGGGATTTAAGGGTTCATATTATTTGGAAACTTTTTCATAGAGGCTGTTTTGGAAAAATTTCAAAGTATGGGAATACAGTTTTATCAGGTATTCCAGCTAATCTAAGATATGAAGCTAAAAAACAACTTGAAAAACTTGTAAAAGAAGGGGTTATAATTGAAAAACCCCACAAATTTGGTATAAAATATTATTTGAATATAAAAAATAAAAACATCTGGATTAATGAAATTGAAAAAGTAAAATCCCTTTATTAAGAGATACTACTTTTATCCTTGACTTAAAAATTTTAAAATATAATAAGATTAAATTAATTATGAGAAATATCAAAAAAAATCTTGTTGTGTATTACTCTTTAACTGGGAATACTAAGAAAATTGCTTTGGAAATTGCAAAGAGGCTCAATGCTGATGTTGATGAAATAAAAGATGAAAAAGAAAGGAAAAGTATAATGGGTTTTATCAAATCTGGATATGAAGCAGTTCTTAAAAAAACGCCGAAGATAAGATATAAGATGAATTCCGGCAAGTATTCTCATGTTATAATTGGAACTCCTACATGGGCTCAAAATATTTCTTCTCCTATTAGAACCTATTTGATTGAAAATAAGGAGAAAATAAAAGAAGTTTCTTTTTTTGCAACACACAGCGGTAAAAATGAACAGAATGTTTTTTTGAATATGGAAGAAACATTATCAAAAAAACCGAAGTATAAATTAAGTTTTAATTCGAAAGAGATTAATAATGGAAAATTTAGAGAAAAAATTACTTCATCTTTTGGAAAGAATAAGTGCCCAAAAGTAAAAGTATAAATGCAAAAGAAGAGATAACTGATAAATTCAAAATTAGAGAGTGAGAAGACTCACCTAGTATTACATTTCTAAGCCCGTCTACTGAATAAGAAAATGGATTTACTGCAATTACTTGATTAATTGGATATGGAAGATTATCTATTGGAAAAAGCGCTCCTGAAAAAATAAATATCGGCTGAATTATGAAATTCATTATAAGCTGAAAGGCGTGCATATCATCTATATTTGATGCAATTAATATTCCTAATGAAACAAATCCTATTAATGTTAGGAATAGAATTAATAGAGTAAACAGGAAAGAAGTTAATGATGGAAATGTCAGGAAGCCGAGCAGTAATGCTGTTACTGCAATAATCCCTGATTGAAGCAGACTTATTGAAACTCCTGCTAATACTTTTCCTGCCATTATTTCTACTCTTTTTACAGGAGCCACCAAAATTTCTTTTAGGAATCCAAACTGCTTATCCATTAAAACCTGAATTCCAAAAAAAACACTTGAAAATAATGAGGACATTGCAAGAATTCCGGGAGTCAAGAAAGATGAGTAATTTACATTTCCTACATTAAATCTGCTCATTCCAAAACCAAGTCCGAAAAGAAAAAACAAACTCTGGACAATACTGCTTATTATCCTCGGCTTGTTTCTAAAAAACCGAGTCATTTTCCTTTTCCAGAGAGTTGATACTGCGTGAACACTCATTTTTTATTCATCCTGATTCTTTTTTTTACAAATGATTCTCTGCTCTCTTCTCTTATCCTTCTTCCTGTTAAATGCAGGAATACATCATCTAGGGATGCACTTCTAAGTTCTATGCCTTTAATTATAATATTTTTTTTATCGCAGATTCTTACAATTTCTGGAATTCTTTTTTTACCTTCATTTACTGTGAAGAGCACTTCTCCATTTATTAATTTTGGATTTTTTACCCAGTCCATTTTTTTAAGAGCTTGAAGAAGAATATTTCTTTTTTTTGATTCGATGGATATTGTGTCTCCTCCCAGTTCATTTTTTAATTTGCTTGGGGTACTGTCTGCTATAATTTCTCCATGGTCAATTATTGCTATTCTACTGCATAATTTGTCTGCTTCTTCCATATAATGTGTTGTGAGAAGAACTGTTAATTTTTCTTTTTTATTCAAGTAAAGAATATGATCCCAGATTTTCTGCCTTGTCTGCAGATCAAGTCCAAGTGTCGGTTCGTCTAAAAAAAGAACTTTAGGACAGTGCATTAATCCTCTTGCTATTTCTAATCTGCGCTTCATCCCTCCGCTGAAATTTTTTACAAATTCATTTTTTTTATCTGATAAATCAACTAAATTGAGGACAAAATCTGCTCTGCTTTTGTTCCTTTTATTCCATAGAAATTTGCGTGAAAAATTAGATTTTCGTGTGCTGTCAGTTCTTCATCTAAGGAAGGCTCCTGAAAAACAATTCCTATTTTTTTTCTAACTTCGTCAGAATTGTTTATTATATCATAACCGCAGATTTTTGCTGTTCCTGATGTAGGAGATAACATTGTGCAGAGCAGGGATATTGTTGTTGTTTTCCCTGCTCCGTTTGGACCTAAAAATCCGAATATGTCTCCTTCTTCTACATTGAAACTTATGCTTTTTACTGCTTCTACACTAGGCTTAAATGTTTTTTTTAAATTTTTAACTTCAATTGAAGACGGCATAATTATCCTGGATAAATTGAAAGATAAAAACTTTTACAAATGCTTAAATAATTCCTTGTTTTTTTATTTTATATGGATTATAAGATGGTAAGAGAGAAATGCACTTATTTGGGGGTTATGTTTTTTCATAAACTTGGAATTTCCGCAAATTCAGTAAGTGTTATTGCTCTTCTTTTGGCTTTAATATCTGGACAGTTCTATGCTGTCAGGATGCCTTTAATTGCTGGAATTGTTTTTTTGATGAATGGGTACTTAGATATTGTTGACGGGGATTTGGCTAGAAAGAACAAGAAAAATGACAAGAGAGGGAATTTTGTTGACCATATTTTTGATAGGATTGCTGATGCATTTATTTTTATTGGTATTTATCTTGGAGGTTATGTAGATAATTTATTTATTTTGATTGCTGTACTTTCTTCTTACATAACTTCCTATTTAGGGGTTTCTGCAGAACTATTTAACTCTAAAAGAAATTATTCTGGTTTTGGGAGAGTGCATAGGATAGTTGTTTTATTTGTATTTTCTATTTTTTACAGAGTTGATATTGCTGTTTATTTAATTGCTATTTTAAGCACTTTAACTGTTATTAAGAGAAGTTTTGATATTTGGAAGAATATCTAATATGGACTGAAGGTATTTATTTCTCCTGTATCTAATTTAGACATGTAAATTACTTTATTTGTATCTTTTGCACTGCATTTTTCTTTGCAAGTTAATTTAATTCCGTTTAAAGACATTGAAAGATAATTTCTGTATAGATTATCACTTATATTTTCTGTCCAGCAAAAAATTCTGAATTTATTATCTGTATAGACTAATGTTTTTTCCTGAAATCCAAAAGAGCGATTAGACAGATAGGAAGCTAAGATTTCATTTGAAAAAATCATAATGTCTCCTTCTCTTGGAGTTATTCGTATATTGCCTTGTATTTTTTCTTCAGATGAGTAGATATATACTGCATGATTGCCTATGTTGGACAACAGACTGAAATAATAATTTTTTATTGGTTCTTCTTTTTCTTCCGGCAGATTTATTGTATTTCCTGTATTAGTGCATCCAATCAGCAGAAAGAGGAGGATAAAGGAGGGGAGTATTCTTTTCATTATTTAATGGATAGTATAAAAGAATAAATAAAAGTTTCTACTCAACTAATCTTTTTCCATAATTTTCAAAATAAACTAAATCTTCCAAATCTATTCTTGGAGGAGGACTTGGATTTTCTGCTGGATAGCCAATTGGCAGAACAGCCATTACTTTCATTTCATCAGGAATTTTAAGTTCTCTTTTTACCATGTCTTCATCAAATGCTCCTACCCAGCAGGAGCCCAGTCCTAAATCTTTTATTGAAAGAAGCATATTCTGAATTAAGGCGCCGGCATTCTGATAAATATAAACCTCGAGTCCTCTACTGCCGAATAATTTTTTTAAGTGTTCAGTTTTACTTACAATAACTAAGTGAACTGGAGCTTCAACCATCCAGTACTGTCCATAGCATGCTTCTGAAAGCTTGACTCTTTTTTGTTCATCTTTTACAATTACAAATCTGCATTCCTGAAAATTTCCTGCATTAGGAGCCCATCTTCCTGCTTCCAGAATTTTTACTATCTTTTCGTGTTCTACCTCCTTTCTCAAGAACTTCTTTATGCTCCTTCTTGATTTTATTGCATCAAAAACTTCCATATATAAAAATATTTAACTATATCCTGATTAAATGTTTTTTGATGCTGTACAGCGATATAACAAGATTGTATATTATGATGGAATCAACCACTAAAAGCCTTGAAAAGACAGATATTCTGGCTGATTTTATAAAAAATGTAAAAAAAGATGAAATTTCAGATATTATTATGCTTTGTATGGGCAGGGTTTTTCCGCCTTATTCTGAAAAAGAAATTGGGATTGCTGGAAATTTAATGATTAAAATACTTTCTTTAACTGCTAATTTGAGCGAGGAGAAAATTATTGAAGTATGGAAGAAAAAAGGTGACTTGGGACTTACTGCAAAAGAAGTTGTTGGAAACAGAAAACAGACAACACTTTTCTCTAAAAAGTTGACAACCAACCTTGTTATTGATAATCTAAGAAAATGCACTGATGTTGAAGGAAAAGGCGCTGTTGAAAAAAAGATTTCACTTATAAAAGAACTGCTTGTTTTTTCTACGCCTGATGATGCTGTTTACATAACTAGAACTGTTCTTGGACAGATGAGAGTGGGAGTTGGGGAAGGAATAATGAGAGATGCTATTGCAAAAGGATTTAATGTTGAAAAAAAACTTGTCCAGAATGCTTATGATTTATTGACTGACTACGGCGAGGTTTGTTCTATTGCTAAAGAAGGAGGAAATACTGCTCTTTTAAATGTAAAACTGCAGGTTAACAGACCCATTAATGTAATGCTTTTTGAGAAAGAGGAGGACATATCTTCCGGCTTTGAAAGAGTTGGAAGACCTTGTGCTGCTGAATTCAAGTATGATGGTATGAGATGCCAGATTCACAAGATAAATGACAGCGTCAGAATTTTTACCAGAAATTTAGAAGATATAACAAAAGCTTTTCCTGATGTTGCTCTTTATGTAAAGAAAAATATTAATGCAAAATCTTGTATTATTGAAGGAGAGACTGTTTCTTATAATCCTGATACAAAAGTTTATACTGCTTTCCAGGAGCTTTCTAAAAGGATAAAAAGAAAATATGATATTAAGGAAACAAAAGAAAATATTCCTGTTGTTATTTTTTTATTTGACTTGCTTTACTTAAATGGAAAATCTGTAATTGATTTTAATTTTATTGAAAGGAGAAAAATGCTTGAGAATATTTTAAAAGAGGAGAAATGGAAAATTGAACTTGCTGTTCAGATTATCACTGACAAAGACAGCGAAATGGAAAAGTTCTACAAACTAGCTCTCTCTAATCATGAAGAAGGAATAATGATGAAAAAACTTGATTCTCCTTACAAACCTGGAAAGAGAGTTGGATACGGCATCAAGATAAAACCGATTATGGAACCTTTGGACTTGACTATTGTTGAAGCAGAACTTGGAGAAGGAAAGCGAAGCAAATGGTTTTCTTCATTTACTCTGGCTTGTTTTGATGATAAATCCAGGAAGTTTTTGGAATGCGGAAAGATGGGGACAGGAATTAAAGAAAAAGCTGAAGAGGGACTCTCTTTTAGAGAACTAACTGAAATGTTAAAAGAGAATATTATTGAGGAGAAAGAAAAGAAAATAAAAGTAATTCCTAAGATTGTTATTGAAGTTGCTTATGAAGAAATACAGGTAAGTCCTAAATACAGTTCAGGTTTTGCTCTTAGATTTCCAAGATTAATCAGGCAGAAAACAGACAGAAAACCAGAAGACTGCGATAATCTGGATAGAATAAGAAAATTATTCAAACAGCAGAGAGGAAAAAGGTGATTTATTTTCTTACATCTTTTATTTCCAAGAATTCTTTTATCTGATTTGCAGCAGAATAAAGCTCTTCTACTGCTCTTCCTTCTATAACTCTTCTTGTTCTTTTGTAAAAATATTCGAAGATTGGAATTAATCTTTTTAGTACTTGACTTTTTTCCCATTCGCCTTTTTTATCAGTTATTATATACGCACTGAATTTTATTTCCATGTCTCCTGCATCTGCACCTATTGTTAAGTCGCCTTTTTTTATTTCTGCTTTTTTCTGTCCTAAAACAAGATTATTTACCATTATTTGTATTTTTGAGTAGTCATCTACATCTTTTGAGCAGTTCCATAAGAATACTATTTCATTTCCATTTTCACTTTCACTAAATTTGTAGAATGATTCCTCAACTGAATAGCCCATTGATATAAAAATATCATATAAAAAATTGTAAAATGTGCCTAAATCAAATACTCCTACTTTTCTAACTCCTGTTGATTCAATAGGCATTATCCAAGGCATAGGAATTATAAGGATAATCAGAGATAAAAAGGTTTTTGGAAAGGATTTTTAAGGTTTCTATTTTAATTATTTGTATATGGATATTTATGAGAACATAAGAAAAAAGTTATTTGAAGGTGCTGGAATGCAATTTGAAGAAGTTGTTTATTCTGAAAGGATTAATGCCAGCAATGCTTATGGGGCTTATTATCTTGGACTTAATAAAGTTGAAGTGTTAAATACTGGAGATAATAGGGAGGATACTGCAACTATGCTGCATGAACTTGAACACAAATTAAATCCTCTTGCAAGCGAGGGAGAAGTTGAGGAGAATGCACAAAAAACATTGGAGTATTTAATTAAAATGGAAAAAGATAAAGTTGATTGTTCTTATTTTAATCCAGTTAAAAATGAGTACTAATGAAATTTTCAAAATTTCTTGATTCTAATAGAGTATCTTTTTTTATTATGTATGCTTTTTCTGTCTGATTTAATTCTTCAAGTTCATATTCTGTGAAAAAAAACCAGCCGTCTCTTGGCACTCTCAGTGCAAAAATAGGAGTTATACCTGCCTGACTTGTAAATTCCAAAAGTTCTTTCATTGTTGGTTTTGGAAAGTAATATGTGTTTTCCATTGTTGACTTGCATTCTATTGCTATTATTTTTCCGTTTTTACCTGCTATTATATCTGGAGAAGCATATTTTGTTGAGCCTGAACCTGCAACCCTTATTGCTGCTATATTGCGCTCCCTGAATTTTATGACAAGTTCTCTTTCAAAATTGACTCCTTTTGTTTTTCTGCTTGTCATCTACTGAAAAATAGAATTATTATGGATTTAAGTTTTATTAGTTGATTAATCAGATATAGTCTATTTAAGTTTTAATCAAGAGATGTTAGTTAATTTTTTAGAAAAAATAACATAAAATTGCCTGCTTATAACTAAACACAAAAAACCAAATAAAAATGTAATATTTTTAGTTTCTGTGCATCAAAAATGCTTTGCATTTTTGAGTTTTAAATCCCATACGATTTTCGATAATAAACTTTTTTTTATTAAATGAAGCTCCCACCCGATGCAGAGCATCGGGGTATCTAACTAGTAAAGTT
>CAZVOT010000042.1:0-8082 GCA_964628775.1 Candidatus Woesearchaeota archaeon | reverse complement strand
TGTCTATTTTTGCCTGTTTCAGTCAGCATTTCTACATGGGGACAATTTGTCCCTAGGTAGCTTCCAAGCTCTACATCCCTTTTACGCAGTTTTTTCAGATAATCAGTAGGATTAACACTATCTGTTAAAGCTTGGACTATATCAACCAAAGAATAATGCCACTCCTCTTTAAACCAAGTTCTTCGTATTTTCTTACTCTGAAATACAACTAATGCGTTGTTTGAATCTGTCATTTTTCAGAAGCACCCCAACTAAATTTTAATAATCCTAAATTTACTTCAAAACCAAAATTTTTCTTAAATTCTGGTTGGTTTTCAATAATATTTATTCCTTCTGGTAAAAGACGCATGATATAAAATATTTGAGCCCCGTTGATGTTGCCTAATCCACCGCCACCTTTTAAAATATTCAAATCATTAAGATAGTTATAAGCCAAGTTAATTCTATTTGAATTCCATTTTGTTTCATTCAATACATCTTGAGTACTTATACTACTCTTTCCATTTGTTATTAATTCATTATAAAAAAATAATAACAATTCTCCAGCGTCTTTTTGTATACCCATTTTAATCACTTCAATTTAAAGGAACGTTAAAACTAAATTTGGATTTATCCATGAATCCTATCTCAAATGTAAAATAAGCATAACTTCTATATAAAGATTTAGATGAAAAGCGACGACGAACGGAACTCCCCCAACGACTAAAAATTAAATGATTAACTGACGAAATGTCCCCCTTGATACTTGTTCTTGATGGCTCACTGTGTTCGCTTGATTGAATACGCCCCTGAAATTACTTTGATTTTTTGCTCTTCGAGCATCGTTGCACTAAAAATCAATCCCTCCAAGTATTCGGGAGAGATTAACAGCGATTAAGCGACTTCACTCGGTTGCACCTCGTTCCGTCCAATTTTTCGGAAATTTATAATTTTTAAGATAGTCCGAAAAACATCGCTTAATCGCGATGTTATGTTATAGGTGACGTTTACTTTACAGCTCACTTATTGTTATGATTTAAAAAACAGATATTTGTTTAAATAAAAGGTAAATTCAATTTTACCTTTTGACAAAAAGTAAAAATCTTCAAAGCAAGAGGTAAGATATTATTTTTACCAAATAAAAAATATGGGCAGAAAAATCAGAATTTTATTAGGATTCTGACTGGATAATAATTCTTCCTGTCTGGGAATGGGATAAATCCCCTGTTAGAGTTACATAATTTATTGTTATGTTTAACTTATATTTCTCTCCGCTGTTTACTGCAGAACAATCAGATGTTTCATTTCTAAGCAGAGTAAATTTTGTGTTTTTTGATGGATAAATATTCGTATCAGCAATATTATTGTCTATATTGTTGCAGTTTGGAATCTCCTCTACCTGCCAGTCAATATCTTCAATTCTTGTTGTTTCGCCTGTTTTAGGGCCAAGTGTTATGTAAAATACATCTCTCCTTAATGAAACATCTTCTATATGAAAATCTTCAAGTCCTGAAGCAACCCAAGACACGCTTGCTTTTGGATTGAATACACCGAGACTGAAAAGTACGCTTCCAACTATTACAACAATTAATAATGCCCAACCATAAGTAATTAAGAACTCCAAAGAGGGTTGTGCTTTATTATCCATAATAAAAATAATAACAATGAGTATATTTAAGCATTTATAATAATCCTGAAAGCAGGGTTGTTGATACAAAATACATCAAGAGGGATATTGAAAGAAAAACAGGAATGAGTCTGATTCCTCTCATCATTTTTCCTCTTTCTAAAAGTCCTATCATTAAGGAAGCAAAAATTGAATTTATTATCAATGTAAGCACTATGGTTAAAGTTATGAAAGTTGGGTTTATTTTTGTTCCAACAGGACTTTTTGGAGTAATTACACTTATTGGCGGAGTTTGAATCTGGTTTAATTCTGATAAGGAATCAACTAAATTTGTTGCAACTGAATATAAAAAAGGAGCTCCAAAGCAGGATGCTATTATGAAGAGGACAGTATATGTTCTTATACTGCTTTTCATTTTTTCCCTGATTGAAACAGTACTTCTAATATCATCTGCTATTCCCTTTAAAAGAGAACTTATCTCACTTCCTGATGCAATTCCTTCTTTTATTAATTGTATACTTCTTTTTAGAATATGAGAATCAATATACCCGGATATTCCTTCTAGACTTTGTTGAATCTCAATACCAGATAATGCTTTTTTTGCCGCTTTTATAACTTCATCGCTTAAATATTTGAATTCTCTTCTTGATGATAAAAGCAGAGCTTTGTCAATTGTAATTCCTGATTTTATATTTGCTGAAGTTAAATAGAAAAAATCAGGGAGAATTGCTTCTGTAAAAGTAACTCTGGAATCCCTAAACATTGAAAGAATCAAATCAGATATTAAATGAAGAATTGCAAAGACACCTAAGAATAAAAGCATTAAAAGAAAGATATTAGTTAAAGAGTAAACAGAGAATGCAGTTATGCAGACAATAAATGAAAAAAAACCTGAGAACAAGAAAAGAAAACCTGCCCATTTTTTATAATTAACTTGAAGTCCTGAAAGTTTTACCTTCTTTTTTATTTTTTTTACATATGAATCACCTAAATCCATTGAAAATCTTTTGAAAAAATCAAAGAACATTTTAAATCTCCACCCTCGGCCTCATTGCGTCAATTATATTTAAGAAAACAATATTTGCAAAAAGAACAACTGCAGGTATAGCAAAAAGATAGTAATCCTGCAAATTTTGTATAAAAAAAGAACCTAAAAGAAGAAGGACAATGTAGCCCATTGTAGGGAAAATAATAGTCATTATCATATACATCATAGATACTGCAGTCATTTTTGAACCGAAATCCATTATTTTTGCTTTTTGCTTTTCATTGATGTCTTCAATTATTGCGTGCAAAGTTTCAGAAACATCTGTTCCTGAGCGGAGAGAATTTGTAATCTGCCATATAACTCTTTTTAATTCAGGAGAAGGAACTTCTCTTGAAAGTTCTTCAAGTGCTTCTACTTCAGGAATTCCTGACTGGATTTTGCTTACTGTTCTTTTGAGTTCAATTGAAAACTGCCCGTAGTCCTCATAAGCAACACCAACTAAAGAATTGAAAAGAGAAAGTCCGGAGTTGACTCTAACATAAAGCTGTCTCATTGCAAACGGCAGATACATTTCAACTTCGCTTGTTATTTTTTTTGACTTGACTTTGGGATAGAGAATAATAAACTGCCAGAGCAGGAAGAAAAAAGAACAAACTGAAAGTCCTGCCATTGGAACTGCCCACTGCATAGTTAATCTGTTCATTTTTTGTGCGAGCAGTGCAAGAAATCCAAATATGTTGAGAGATACAATAAGAGATATCTGTATTACAAATGCAGTATACTCCTCTGGTTTTGCATCAATTCTTGCATATTCCAAGTTCATATCAAGATAAGGAAATAAAAAAGAAATTCTTCTGCTTATCGGCAGAAATAAAGAAGAAAATTTTTTTATGTTTTGGGACTCAAAGTCCATAATTATATCTCCTCCATTACTTTCTTCTTGTCAAAGCCGGCATCAATAAATCCAAGAATTTTTTTCTGTTCTTCATAATAGGAACTTGTTATTCTTCCCACTTCTTCTATATCAAATATTTTTTCTTTTACCATCCAGTCAATTATTTTTTTCTTATTTGCAAGGTCTTCTTTTATTTCAAGCTCGTTCATTCCTGTGTGCATTTTTATTGTGTTAATTACTCTGTAGCTTTCTGCCTGTTTTGACTGAGTGTCGCTTTTTGGCTTCCATCTCCATAGCACATTCGCCTTGATTTCTATCTCTCCTTCTGATTTTTGTATTGGCATTACCTCAGCAACTTCAAAAGAACGCCTGATGCCTTTTCTTCTGTCTCTAATCATTGTTACAATAAGTCCAAGAGCTTCTACACTTGATTTTGGAAGTTCTATTGGAGGATTGATTAATCTGTTTATTGTCTGGATTGCTGTATCTGCGTGAAGTGTTGCATAAACAGCATGTCCTGTGTGGATTGCCTCAAAAAGAGTTTCTGCCTCCATCTTTCTTCTGATTTCACCCACTATAATTCTGTCTGGACGCATTCTAAGCGAATTTATCAATAAATCAAGCATTGAAACTTCTCCTTTTCCTTCTACATTTGGAGTTCTTGTAACTAAAGGAGTCCAGTAAACATAACTTGGAAGGTATAACTCTCTTGTATCTTCAATGCTAATTACTCTATGATTGGGCTGTAAGAAACACATTAAAGAGTTTAAAAATGTTGATTTACCTGATGCTGTTCCTCCTGAAATTATTATTGACATTTCATACTGAATCATAAGCCATAAGAATGCAATTATATCTGAACTTATTGTGTTGTTGTCAATAAGTTCTGGGATTGTCCAGGGGTTTTTTCTGAACTTTCTAATTGTTATTGTGTTTCCCATAGAGGATGCGGGGTAGAGTATTGCATTGACTCTGTCTCCAGTTGTTATGTGAGCGTCTAAAAGAGGATTCAAAACAGATATCTGCTTTCCAACCTGTCTTGCAATTGAAGCGGAGTAATTATAAACTGCTTCTTCTGACATAAACATATTTGTTTTTAACCAGCCGTGTTTTCTGTGGTATACCCATGTTGGGTACTTTTCTCCGTGTATTACAACTTCTTCCAGAAAGGGGTCATTTATCAGGAATTCAATATCTCCAAGTCCTATTGTTTTATGCATTAAATATCCCATTAATAAAATCTGCCTTGATTCTTCTATACTTGGAAAATATTTTTTTATTAAACTGAGAATTGTTTCTCTATACTTTATTTTTATTTTTTCAGAAGCTCTTATATCTGTTATTTCTTTCTGTTCAAATCTAAGAATTTTTATCATTTCCTCCTGAATTTTAGTCAGTACTGCTTCTGTTCCTTTTTCAACTTCAGGAAATTCAATCAAGTATTTCATTACACTTTCTTTTTCTACTTTTATTATCTTTACCTGTACTGGAATCTGTTCTGATATTATTTCGTATCTTTCAATTATGTTCATAGTGCCACCCCATTATGCTTGCTTCTTTTTTTGCTTTTTTTCTTTTTCTTTTGTTTTAATTTTTCTGTTTTTTTAGTTTTTTCTTTTTTTCTTGTTTGCTTCTTTTTTTTTTTGTTTAACTTTTCTTCATGTTTTTCAGAGATTCTCTTGAATTTTGGCACTGCAAAAGCACTTCCAATAAAAGGATATTTTAATTCAATTAAATCCCCGTCGTCTAAAATCATTGCCCAGTCTTCAACTGTTTTGTAATCATAATTATTTTCTTTTGCAAATTCCTTTAATTTTATTTTTCCTTTTTTGTTTATCTCGCTTAGAAAGTTATCTGCTCCTGTTTCAAATTCATTTTTCTTTATTTTTATTATAATCTCTCCTTCACCTGTTTTTATGTAATGTCCTTGGAATTTTTTTGACGGCTCTTTTTTTATTGGTACTTCTTCATTTTCTTTATCTTCTTCTGAAGCCCTGCTTCTTACAATAACATCCCCCATATCTGTCTTGATTACTATTTCATCTGCTATTTTTTCCTTATCTAAGTCTAAAACATTTTCTTTTTTTGTTTCTGGTTTTACTTCAGGCTCAAATTCAAAAAAAACAGGTTTTCTTGGCATTTCTTTCTGTTTTGGCTTGAATTCCTCTTCAATTTCCTTGAAATCTGGCGGGGATTTTTCTTCTTTTTTTTCTTTTTCTATTTCCTTAATATACTTTTTTTCAGAAATATCCGGATTATATATTTCATAGCTCTTCTTTGCCATTATAATAATAATAGTGTTTTTTTAGTATTTAATGATTTTTACTCATAGAAATAACAAAAAATTGCTTATTTAATTATTGAAGCAATTCATCAAAAATCTTAAAGAGATTTTTGAGCTCAAAAAATAGATTCTTACAAATTTTTTTTGAGTTTTGGAATAACTAATTTTAATCTTTTAATTGGATTGAAAACAACTTTTTTAGAATTAAAATTAGTTATAATTTGTTTTGGAAACTTTTTGTTTTGAATTTGATATAGTTATATTGTTTTGTGTGTTTAATGGAAATATGGTATAATCTAATCTTGTTGGGATTATTTCTGTTGTCAGGGTTATTCCACAGATTCTTGAAAAATCAACATACCTGTATCTTATTCTTGTTGAGTCCTCTATAAATCTAAACATAAAATACCCTCCATCCTGTTCTGAATTATCAGTTAGATTAATCCTAATGTCCATATCAGAAACATCTTTTGTGACATATCTGCTTACTTTATAATTATTATTCATTATTATTGTTACATTTATGCAGTTATTTGACGGACAATCAGCATCACCCCAGGAGGGAATGTTTAAGTATCTTCCGCAGTCAATTGAGAAATTGAAAGTTAAGTTTTCTGTTTTGCTTACATTATAGATTAAGGTTCTGTTCAATGCCGGGTCAAAAATATAAGTTATGTTGTCTGGAGCTGTATAAAAATTAGAAGCACTGCTTAAATAATCTGTTTTTAACCTGTTTAAACTTAGATTAATACTAAGGGAAGGATTAAATTCTGCTAATTTTAAATTTATGAAATTTTCATATTTTGTTATGTTATTTTCATTATACCAATTGCTGTCTACTTTTGTTGAAACTGTAATTTTATTTCCGTCATTTCTAACATAACTTCCTGACAATTTTTCTAAGTTGTTTTGAATATTTTCATAAACAGCAAGAAGTTTTTTTCCTGCCATTTTCTCATAGAAAATTCTGTCATAATTTTCAACTTTGTCCTTTAAGTAAGCTGATAGATACAGCAGTGAGAGCATTATTACAAATGTGGTTATGCTAAACATTACGCTTTTTTTTCCTTTCATGTCCACACCTTCAGTACTGCTATCCCAAAGTATTTGATACTCTTGTCTGTAGTATTTACAAAAGCCTTTGTGCTGATTTCGTAATTATCTGGTATTGTTTGATTCCCGACAAAAAAACTCTTTGAAGGCACATAATTATTCATTAAATCGTAATACCTGACTTCTAGATTTGAAAAATAATTTGAAGGAGTTAAGTTATTTAGAAGGGAATTTACTGTTTCATTATTCATTGACTCAAGCGCGGATTCTCTTTCTATAATTGATAATATTCCTTCTGCCATCTCTGCTCTGTTTATTTTTACAATATTCTCTAGTTTATACTCAAAATACTGATTAATCAGGCTCATCATTGAAATCATTATAATTATTGAGATTATTGCATCAAAACTGAATATAAGGGCTTTTTTCATTTTTTCCACACCCTTAATGTAAAAACAGCAGGCTGTTGGTTGTAATAGACATATCTCTTTTGTGTTGAGAGTTCTTCTGCACTCCTCCTTAATCTCTCAAATTTTTTTATTATTGTTCCATTTGGATAGGATAAATCCCATTCAAAATTAAATAATGAAAGAGAAACAGCATCCTTTATAGATGTATAATTTGAAAGACAATAAGACAAGAATCTGTCTACTTTATCTTCTGAGAGAGTTTTTTTTGATGATGCAAGCCCCAAATAATAATAATGTTCAATTGTCCAATTATTAGGACTTCCTCCTGTATTTGTTAACATATCTGCTGTATTTATACTGCTGTATTCAAGAAAACTTCTTGTTTCAACATAGGTTATCTCCTTTTCTACATAATCCCAGACAAAAATAATAAAACCAAAAACTGAGAAAAAAATGACCATACCTATCATTAAATCAAATGAAAATACCTGCGCTTTCATCTAAAATTTAATAATTTATTTTAGAATAAATAAGTATCCCTAAGCAGTATATTATATTTTAGAGAATTATCAGGAGTATCCCTAATATATCTTCGCTATTTTTTAATGATGAGGCAGACACTAACTCAGTAAGAGGACTTGAAAAAATAGTATATCTAAATAATATTTATTGTTCTGTTGTCAGTAATACTTGAACCTACTTCTGTCTGGTTGCTGAGTGCTGTTATAAAGAAATTGTAATTTCCAAGATTTGTGCCGTTTATAATCCAAAATACATTGCAGGTATCACCTTCATTCATAATACCGCAACTGCTTGGATTTGAACTAGTTGTCCAAAATGGAATAC
>CAZVOT010000041.1:0-8193 GCA_964628775.1 Candidatus Woesearchaeota archaeon | reverse complement strand
AAAAAAAGTTCTTTTTTTTCATAAGTCCCGCAGAGAGAAATATAAAATGACTGTAATCTTTGTTGTCCGTCCAGTATTAACCAATAATTATCTCGATTTTTATCAGTATTTTCAACTTTAATACTTTGTTTTAAATAATTTTTAATAAATTCTACTTTTGTTATACTCCCAGGGTCTTTAATTTTCCAAAAAAGAAATGTACTTATTGGATACTCTCGCATTAAAGAATCAAATAATCTATATATTTGAGCAGGTTTCCAAACAAGTTCTCTTTGTATATGAGGGAGAAAATAAGTTTTATTTATGTTTTCTACAACTTCTTTTATTTTTATAGGCAGGTAATCCATATAAAAATTAATTATCAAATCTCAGGTCTTTTTCTTCAAGTTCTCTTCTAACATCAATTATCTCAGAATTCTGAACTCCTTCAAATTCTGCAATGTTTTCAGGAACATATTCAACACTTCCTTTTGATTCATCAGCAGTGAAAACAACTTCTATCTGCTTGAGTCCGAATGCAACAGGCTTTTTAACAGCGTCAATAAACATCAAATCTCTGGATTTCAAGAATTCCCTTGTTTTTTGGATTATTGCCTCCAAGTCAACATCAGGACTTTCAGGCATTATTGATAAAGTAACAATAACTCTTGCCATTTTATGGCCCCTCAAATCCGCATTTAGAACATTTGTAAGGTATTGCGAGTTTTCTGCATTTTCCGCATCTAGTAATTAATTCTTTTCCGCAGGAAGGACATTTAAAATTAACACTGTTTGGAATTGTTGCTACTGATTTTTTACATGATACACATACAACCATTTTTGATGCAAAATGTCAAACATTTAAAAAAGTTTTGATTGTCTATTTTGATTGATTGGCTAAAATTTCTTTTATTTTCTCTATAATTTCTTTTAATCCCAAAATTACGCTTTCTCCTTCTTCTAAATTTATTTTTTTGCCGTAATAATTCAATCCATTTCAGAGTATTCTCAATTTATCAAATTTATCTCCTAAAAAAGATTCGTGCAATATTTCTTTTAAAAATGGAATATAACATTCATGATAGTATATTTTATATCCTTTTAAAAGTGAAAGACATTCTAAAAATTCCCGTAAAACATCATATAGCAGAGATATTTTTCCATAATAGTTATTTCTTCCAAGTGAATTCGCATCATTAAATTTTATTTCTGCTGTTTCTATTATTGATTTTATCATGGACTTGTCTGGTGTAATTTTTTTTATCATTCTTTTTCTTCTGCAGGTAAACCAGCCCATTAAAAATCTCCTCCGAGTATAAAACCATTGTATATATTATTTAAAAGATTTTTATTTACTGCCTCATCAGGAGATTTAAACATAAAAATTTGTATATCCCTCTTTAATATGGATTGAAATTTTTTGAGGTTTAATTCTTTTTTTGAAACTGTAAATATGGCTATATCTATATCAGATTTAGAGGATACCTCTGCTTTTGCAGAAGAACCAAAAAGTATTATAATCGGATTTATTAATTCTTTTGTTAAGTACTCTATTAAACCTATTTTGCTTAATTTATAATATTGGTACGCTCTCATTAAAGTAATAAAAAAATAATTTTCTCTATTTGCAGAGTAGTATATATATCTTCTGTCTTTTTCTTTGTTTAATAAATTCTCTTTTTGAAGTTCATTAAGTGTTTTAGATGCAGAAGGAGGACTTATTTTCATTAATCTTGCATATTCTCTAACACCTATTCTAATGTAATTATCTTCAAAGAAAGGTTTTAATGTGTTAAATATTCTTAACATATATTTATAAATTTTTATATTGTACTAAATGCCAAACTTTTTAATAAATTGTTTTTTAAAGTAGATTATATGTTTAAGCAGGTAATCATAGTAAGAACTGATTTGCAGATTGACTATAGGGGAAAATGGGGAGCCCAAATAGCTCATGCTTCTCTTTCAGCAGGACTCAAAGTATTAAATGACAAAAGAACAAAAAACTGGTTCACTGCCTGGCAGTTGGAAGGACAGAAAAAAGTTGTACTTCAGGTAGAGAGTATAGAATCTCTCTTTAACATAAGAGACAAGGCAAAAGAAAACAGGATTCCTTATTACGTTGTAGAAGATGCAGGCAGAACAGAAATTCCAGCAGGAACAGTAACTTGTATTGCACTGGGGCCTGCTCTTGAAAACCAGATTGATAAAATAACCGGCGATTTGCCTTTATTTAAATAGAATTTTTAATTAATAATATTAAATAAATTTTTAATCTAAAAAAGATTAATTTAATTTATGAATCAAAGAAAAAAAAGATTGATTAAACCGGTAAAATCTATAATTTCTCTTGAAATGATAAAACCCATTGTAGAAATTGAAAGAAGTATCATTTTTTCTCAAAAATAGAAAGAAAGCCGTCTCGTACTGCATTTAAAAAATCAGTTACATTTACTTCAATATCTCTTGCTTTTAGGAATCTCCTTGTATTCTCTTCCATAAAATCAACAACTTTGCCGAATAAATTGACTCCGGCAATTTCAGATATAGCAAATCCTGGATTCATATTTATTTCAATTAAGTAAGGTTTTTTCTTTGAAAAAACAACATCAACACCACATATGTCTGCCCCTATTGCTTTTGCTGATTTTACTGCCATCTCTTGAAGTGCTTGGCTTGAAGCAAATGTAGTATACTTGCCTCCTGAGTGTAAATTACTTCTAATATCATCTTTCATTGAAACTCTTTTGGCGCATGCAGCAACAGAATCTCCGATAACATAAAGTCTAACATCTTCTCCTGGATTTTCTAAGTATTCTTCTAAAAAAATTGGCTCGCCAGAACCGTGAGGCAGAGCATCTAAAATTGATTTTGTTGTTTTTATTCCTTTAGAATAAACAACACCTTTTCCTCCAGACTTTCCTGATGCCTGCTTTATTACAATTTCTCCGCCCATTTCTTTTGCCAAATCTTTTGCAAGCTCTCTTGAACAGCATAAATATGTTTTTGGAATAATAACCTCTCTGCTTGAAACAAGTTTCATAAGAGTTGTGTACTTATTGTTTGCAGTTAGGTAGCTCTCGGGCTTGTTTGGAAAGTATACTTTCCCTTCAAGAGCTTTTAGAACTAAATACCCAAATCCTGCATAGCTTGGCCCAAATCTGGGGAGTATAGCATCAAATTGGGTGAAGTCTCTTCCTTTCAAATATGCTTTTACTTCTCCTGTCTTGACTTCAAGATGAACATCCTCAATATATCCAAAAAAAACTGTGTCAAATTTCTTCTTTAATTCTTCATTTAACTGAAGATAAAATCTTTTTGACGTCTTTATGCGTCCGTACGCAAGAACACATATCTTCATATCATTAAAGAAAAAAGAGCTTTATAAAAAGGTTATTGCTTTCTCTTTTTTCCGGTTCCAGGTTCATGTGTGTATTTTTTTGAAACATCAACCAAAAAATTATAGCAGATATCTTTTCTTCCTATAATAACAGGATAGTGCATATATTCTCTATTGCATAAATTTGCTTTTGTCTCTATCTTCACCCCTGCAAGAAAAAATACAGCAGGAACTAACAAACGTTTATGTTCTTTCAAGGATGCACTCCTTATTTTCCTCTCTCCTAGTATTTTAAAAATTCCTAATTTTTTGAACACATTCTCATCAATGCTTGTGCTGATAGCGCCTGTGTCTATTTTTGCTTTTAATTCAATTCTTTTATTATTTCTTATTAAAATAATCTTTTCAATATAACCGATTGTTTTCATTTTAGCTGTTCTCTTGTTTTTATCAAGCAAAAGTTAATTGAAGGCTTTGCTTTAGCAATATCTAGTATCATAATATCTGCATCTGTTTTATTTATCCTTTTTGAAAAAGGAATTTTCCTGAAATTGCAGTATTTTTCAGCTTGTATTCTCTCAATTTTTAAAAGCGGAAAGTACTCTCTTCCAGATTTATAACCAACTCTCAGTGCTTTTTTTGGTTTGTTTTCAAGAATAGAACTTAAAAATTCTCTTGAAGCATCATCTAAAAGCAGAGGACTCATTATTTTCCCTGTTTTTTTCTTTACTTCCTTAAAATTATATTTTTCTGCCTGCTTTTTTCCTTCGCTATTTTTAGAGAAAACAAAAACAGAGAAAGGAAGTTTAGACAGCAGTATTTGAAAAATAGAAAGCAGAACTCCTGAACCTGCAGAACCGTCTGCAATTAAAGTTACCTTATCATAAGGTTTTATCATTTTAGTTTTACCGATAAACCTTAAAGTTCTTTTTTCAAGAATTCTATTATAGCATCTTCTGCAGAGAAAAACATTCGTAACTTCAAGAACTGTTTCTGCATTATTTTTACAAAACTCGCACTTTGTGCCGGATTTGGATAATTGCTTGTTTTTAGATTGATGCAGTAAAACTCCTGATTTTGAATTTTGAGTCATTAATGAAGAACTATTTTTTTTTATCATAAGAATTTAGTTCCAAGTTCTTCCAGTATATCATGGTGTGCTTCAAAGTATTTTCTTGCTTTTGAGAATATCTGGATTAATTCATTTGAAACAGCATTTTTCAAATCCATTGGATGCAGTTTCTTCTCTTTGAAAGCTCTTTCAAGTTCAGCATAATTTTCAAAAACAACATCCCCTCCGAATTTTACTGCTCTTTCTATTTTCATTTTTCCTTTTATAGGCAGAATTAGATAATTGCAGAGTTCAAGAACAGGGTTTCCTGCTGAGTCTCCCTCAGGACAATATGCATCTTTTATACATTTTTTTATCTGTTCCTCTGAATCATGAACTTTTATATGACTCCCAGCAATTGAAGAACTCATTTTAACTCCTGGCCCTTTAAGTGATGTAATTAAAGGCCTCATTATTTCAATTCTTGATTTATATCCTAATTTCGGCAGGTATTCTCTTGCAAGAGCCATGATATGTCTTTGGTCTAACCCCCCAAGCTGTATATCAACACCAAGATACTCTTCATCAAGAGCCTGCATTATTGGATAAATTAATTCAGAAACTTTTGGATTTTCCATTCTTGTAACTTCACTAGCAGCTCTAGTAGCTCTAGAAACAGTGGTCATTGTTGATAGTTTCAAAACATCCATTACATATTTTTTTTCAAGCTGAAAAGAGGAACCAACTATAAACTCTGGAGTTTCTTCCCAAGGAAGCACAAGTTCAATTGCTTTTTTTGTATATTTAACTCTTTTTTCAGTCTCTTCCCAGGGAGATTTTAAATCATCAAGTGCAGCATGTATGTCTGCAAGAAGAATTACTGTTTTCACTCCTGCTTTTTGCATATCAAATAATTTTGATAAAGTTGTAGTGTGTCCCATATGGAGAGGCCCTGTTGTTGCCCTGCCCCAGTATACTTTTGGATTTTTTTTAGCAGAAAGCAGATTTTTTAATTCCTCTTCGGATATTATCTCTGCTGTATTTCTTTTTATTAAATTAAATTTTTCATCAGTATTCATAATAAAAAGTAATTAACCAATATTTAAAAAAAATGCTGTTATGGTTAGAACTATAAATGATAGAAATAGACGGCTCATATTTGGAAGGTGGAGGACAGATAATAAGAACAGCAGTAAGTCTTTCAATAATAACACAAAAACCCTTCAAAGTATTTAATATAAGAGCAAAAAGAGATATGCCTGGACTGAAATACCAGCATTTGTTTGCAATAAATGCATTAAAAGAACTGACAAATTCAGAAGTTCTTGGAAACGAACTAAAAAGCACAGAATTAGTTTTTAAGCCGAAGGTAATAACAAAACAAAAAACAACAATAAAAATACCTACAAGCGGTTCAATTTCCCTTGTACTTCAGGCATTGCTTCCCTCTTGTGTTCTATCAGATAAAGAGACAGAACTGCATTTTTTAGGGGGAGGAACAACAGGAAAAGGAAGTCCTACACTAGAATATGTAAAAAATGTCTTGATTCCAAATTTAAAATTATTCGGAGTAATTCCTCCTGAAATTGAAATAATTCAAGCTGGATATTATCCAAAGGGAAATGCAGAAGTTAAGGTGAGAATATTTCCTTCAAAATTAAAAAAAATTGATTTGTCAGAATTTAAAGGCATAAAAAAAATAAACTGCATAAGTGAGGCAGCAAGAATACTGGAAAAAGCAAAAGTTGCAGAAAGGCAGAAAATAGAATTCCAAAAAAAATTTATAGATTTTAATGCAGAAGGAAAGTCAATTTATTATGACTCATTGTCTCCAGGTTCAGCAATAACAGGATTTGCAGAAACTAATTCAGGTTCAGTTCTAGGTGCTGATGCTCTTGGAGTTCTTGGAAAAAAATCGGAAATAGTAGGCAGTGAATGTGCTGACTGGCTTAATGATGAAATTAAAAGTGAATCTAATATCGATTATAGGTGCGCTGATCAGTTGATTCCTTTTCTGGCGCTAATTGGCGGAAAAATAAAAACATCTAAAATCTCAAAACACCTAAAAACCAATATTTGGGTTTGCAATAAGTTTTTAGACTCCAAATTCGAAATTAAAGAGGGCATAGTATCATGCAGAACAAAATAAAACTAAATAATATTGAAGTTGAAATTAAGTTTCCAGTTTTAATTGTCTATCATACAGATGCAGACGGAGTTTGCAGTGCAATAATTACTTATGAAGCCATAAAAAGACTTACAGGAATAGCTCCAAAAGCAATTCCCTGTATGCCGGGCTCAGTTGAAGTAGTTCCAAAATTAAAAAAAGAAATTGAAGAAAAAAGTCCGCACACACTTATTTTTGTTGATATGGCAGTTGACCAGGACTTTGAAAAGTTAGAGAAATTAAAGTCAAGGAATATTATTGTAATAGACCACCATATAGTAACAGAAGACTTGAACAAAAAAGGAATGATCCACATAAATCCAAAACTTGAAGGAAATGAAAAATATTACCCCTGCTCAAAATTATGTTTTGATATTTTTGAAAAGATAGTTAAAATAGATGATTTGGAATGGGTTTCAGCAGTAGGAACAATTGCTGATTCTGGTTTTTCTGATTGGAAAAGTTTTATTCATAAAGTAAATAAAAAATATAATTATCTAAGTTATGCAGATTATGTAATTGGCTTTGATGCTCCTCTTGGAGAAATTGGCAAATGGATAAATGCAGGAAGGTTAGTTTATCAAAGAAAGGGACTTCAGACAGCATTTAATGCTATTTTGGAATCAAAAAGTCCTGATGATTTCTTAAACTGCAAAAATGAACACTGCGAAAAATTAAAAGAATGGAACGAAAGCATTCAGGAAAAAATAAAAAAATTAGTTGACAAATTTGATGAAGAAAAACCGTATAAAAATGATTTATACTTCTACAAAATTACCGGCGGAAAAAATGTAGAAGCATTGAAATCAACTGTTGCAACAATTATTTCAAATAAATTCAAAGACAGAACTATTTTTGTGTTAACCGAACCAGAAGGAGAATTTGCATTTTTCTCAGCAAGAAGAAGCGATGGCAAAGTAAATATTCAGGAAATAATAAAAAAAGCAGAAAAAAAATTTGACAAGTTAAAGGGGGGCGGACATATTCAGGCCTGTGCAGGTTCTCTCAAAAAAAATGATGTCGAACTTTTCAAGGAATTTGTATCTGAATTGATTTAACTTTCTATCAAAAAATTACTTAAAGTAAGTTTAAGTAAAGTTAAAGTAATTTTAGGAAATTGCACTTAGAATCATATACTTATGAGTATATGCTCATAAGTATATATTATTTATTTCAAAAATACAATACAACAAAAACTGAAAGTTTTTGTTTAATTTGAAGAAATAAGATTATTTTTTTTCTTTTCTAATTCTTGTTATAATTTTATCAATGCTGGATTCTTTAAATTTTGATTTCTTTGCCTCTTCTTTTAATTCTTTTGTAATCTCCCTAAAAGATTCCATAAAATAATTAGATTTTTTTAGTATATAAAAATTTAATTTAGCATTAGTTCTTTTTTAACAGTTCTGATTTTTTGATTAAATATAGGGCTCAAACGGTTTTCAATTCTACAATAGTTCTCTTTGAACTCATTTATATCTATCTTAATCAAGTCACCTTTTTTAATTTCAATTCTACAATAGTTCTCTTTGAACTTACTTCTTGTAAGCCTGTTGCTCAACCGGATTTCTCATTTCAATTCTACAATAGTTCTCTTTGAACCATTAAATCCCTTAACTATTTGTGATAATACCTCTTATGGTTCTGGTTCAATTA
>CAZVOT010000040.1:0-8538 GCA_964628775.1 Candidatus Woesearchaeota archaeon | reverse complement strand
TCTTTTTTATTTTCTTCAAGTTTAATTTTCTTTTGTTTCAAAATTTCTCTAAATTTTGTCTTGCTGATTTTAAGCTTTTTCCTGATTTCTCTTTCAGACAGTCCTTTTTTTGCAAGTTCTTCAATTTCCACACACTTATTTAAAAAAATAGTTTAAATAAATATTTTCAAAAGAGTAAAAATCCTTATAAATAGAGTATTTTTTTCTAAATCTACGGTAAAAATACTTAAGAATATAATAAAAAAACTAAACAATATAGTTAAGAAAATCAACTCAAAAAACAAAAAGTAAACTTAATTAATACCTTCTTTTTTCTTATAATTTATATATGATTTCCATAATTATAACTGCATATAAAGAAGCACAGTCTATAAAAAAATGTATAGATTCCTTTCTTTCCCAGAATATAAAGGAGAATTACGAAATTATAGTCCTAGCACCTGATGAGGAAACTCTTGAATCAGCAGGAAAATACAAAAAAGTAATAACAATAAAAGATTCAGGAAAAGGAAAACCAACAGCGCTTAACCTGGCTTTTATGGCAGCAAAAGGAAGTATTCTCATTCTTACAGATGGCGATGTTTATGCAGGTAAAAATTCAGTAAATGAACTTTTAGAAAAACTAAAAGACAAAAAAACAGGAGCAGTTTCAGGAAGAGCTATTTCCACAAATCCAAGAAATACAATGCTTGGCTTTTGGTCTCATCTGTTGACAGATAGAGGAGCCCATGAAGAAAGAAAACGACTTTCAAAAGAAAACAAATTCCTGGCATGTTCAGGTTATCTTTATGCAGTAAGAAAGGGGGTTATAGAATCAATTCCAAATAACTCTCTATCAGATGATGCAGTAATCAGCCACATAATTTACAAAAAAGGGTATAAAATAGATTATGCAGAAAAAGCAGAAGTTTATGTAAAATACCCAACGAATTTAAAAGATTGGATAAAACAAAAAAGAAGAAGCATAGGAGGTTATGTCCAGATTTCAAAATGGTTCCCAGAAAATAAAGGAATGAGAACATTCAGTAAAGAATCTTCACATTTTTTTAAAGCTTTGTCTTATTGTAAAAATATAAAAGAACCATTTTACTTTATAATTCTTGTAATATTCAGAATTTATGTCTGGCTGCTTACAATATGGGATTTGAAAATAACAAAAAAGGAGTTTAGTAAAATATGGCAAAGAGTGGAAAGCACAAAATAAGCATTTATCTAATTTACATACTTCTTTTCGCTCTTGGGATTAGATTATTCTACATAAACACAAATAAAGCCCTGTGGTGGGATGAAGCAGTTTATATGAGCAAAGCTCTCTCAATTGCAAAAAATAAAAATTTCTGCGGTTGGGAATCCCTGCGCCCCATACTTTTTCCCTACCTGCTTGGTTTTATCTTCAAACTAACCGGCGCATCAGAATTAATAGCAAAACTTTTTGTGACATCTTTTTTTGTCCTCTCAGTATACTTCTTCCACGAAATCATAAAAAAATTATACAATGATAAAATGGCTCTTTATGCATCAGCAGTTTTTTCAAGTTCTTGGATAACTTTATTTTACAGCATAAGAATAATGACAGACATCTTATCTCTCTCGCTTTTTGTATCAGTGATTTATCTCTACGTCTGCATGAAAGAGAGTAATCTAAAATATTTTTTAATAGGTGTCTTTTCAGTAATAGGATTTTTATTCAGATTTACAACAATAATAGTTCTTGGAATAATCTTCTTGGATTTGTTATACAAAGAACAGAAAAGATTATTCACCTCCAAGAAATACTATTTTGTTTTTTTAGGTTTAGGTTTGATGTTCTTCTTTTATTTTTTATATAATTATTTTGCATACGGTGACTTATTTTCATCTCTAATAGGTGCAGCAGGCGGTGTAAGAGACCAGTTTCCAGTTTTAACATTTATTCTTCAGGGAGGCAGTATCTTCACCTGGCCTCTCTATATTCTTTCCCTGTCCGGACTTGCTCTCTCTTTTTTAAAACCAAAAGAAAATTCCCTGATGATTTTTTGGTTCATAGTTGTTTTAGTTTTTTTCTCATCTCTTCCAAGAAAAGAAGACAGGTATATAATACCAATAATCCCTGCATTATGTTTCCTTTCAGTAATTCCTCTCTGCATATTCAAAAAAAATCTAGGCAGTCAATTTGATTCTTCACTAATTATTTTATCCTTAATTCTAATAGCAGTGCAGTTATTCACAGCAGACACAAACATAAACAGCAAAGCCGAAAGTTATCTTCAGGTAAAAACAGCAGGACTTTTTATAAAAAATAACCTTCCAAATATTAACTTAATAAGCGCCTCAGTTCCGCAAATCTGTTACTACGCAGAACTTGAAAATGTATCAGGTTTTCCAGGCAATGAATCGGATTATTTAAAATTAGAAAAAAATTATGATTATGCAATGGTTTCGCTCTTTGAACCTCATCCAGAATATGCATTTAATCTAAACTACACAGCAGTAAAAGCATTTTATATCGGCTCTCAGCCTGTTGCTGTTATATACCAAATAAAATGAAAAAATTTGAATTTGACATAAAAAAGATAATATTCACATTAGTCCTAGCTTCAATAATATTTTACTTTATATTCAAGGGAATAGATTTTGAAACAGTTTACTTTTATCTAAAAGGAATGAATTTATTTTATTTTTTTATTGCATTTTTAATATTTTATTTAAGTATGATTCCAAGAACTTTATTATGGACAACCTTAATTAGAATAGTAAAGCATGATATTCCATTTAAAGATATGTTCTACATAAATTTTATGAGTTTATTCTTTAACTGTATAGCACCTTCAAAATTAGGAGAAGTATACAAAATATGGGCTTGTTCTAAATATGACATATCAAAATCAAAAAATACTCTCCTCTTCTTTATAGCAAGAATACTTGATGTAGTAAGTATCCTAATTCTTCTTCTCTTTTCAATGTTTTTCCTGAAAATTTCAAATCAAATATTCAACAATATAATTATAATTTGTTCCATTTTTATAACAGCATTTACTATCCTTCTTTTCTCTGCAGTAAATTCAAAAAAATTGTTTCAGCTTATCTTTAATTTACCTCTAATTAAAAAATACAAAGAAAAAGCAGAAGAAATTAGATTAGATTTCAAAGAATCATTGAAGCTCTTTAAAAATCCCCTTTCTCTAATCTCTGTTTTTCTAATAAGTTTTTCAGTCTGGATAATGGAAGCATTAGTCTTTAGATTTGTAAATTTATCATTTAACATAAGAATGTCATTTCTAAACACATTATTCCTTTCTCTTATGAGCGCTCTGTTGACAGCAGTTCCAATAACAGCAGGAGGACTTGGAGCAGTAGAACTTTTCCTTTCAATTGCTCTTCCGATTTTTGCAATATCAAAAGAACTGGCAGCAACAGTCCTCCTGATGTTCAGAGTAATAGTTTACTGGTCAATGATAATAGTAGGATTCTTCATTTCAATTTTCAAGAACCCTTTTGAATTTAATAAATCTTCTTAGAATCACAGATTAAAATACACCCCTTATTTTTCATTAATTTTGATTCAATTCTAAATATCCTCTTTGCAAATTTTTCATTAAAAAAAGATAATAAAGGAGATAAAATAAAAAAACTTTTTATAGAAATATCCCCAAAATAATTCTCTTCAATAATCTCCTTTAATTTTTTATAATTAAATTTAGATATATGCTGAAATCTGTAATCTCTTCCTTTGCCAAGATTATCCCAAAAAAATTCGTATAACTTCCATAAACTAATTCCATAATTGGGCGTTGTAATTATTAATTTTCCATTTTTCTTTAAGCAGAAAGATGCTTCTTTTATCGATTTGTCAGGTTGAGGAAGATGTTCAATAACTTCTGAACATATAATGCAGTCAAAAATATCTTTTTTAAAAGGGAGATAAGAAGCGCTCGCAATAATGTACTTTCCATTATTCTTGGATTTGGAATATCTAACAGCATTCTTTGATATATCGATTCCAATTACTTTTCTATTACTTGAAGTTATACTTCTGCATAAGACTCCAGAACCACACCCAATATCTAGTATATTCTTTCCTTCTACTCTTTTTTTTATTTCTTCAATTTTTAATCTTTGCCAGAATCTCTGTATACTCCAACCGGAATTTATTGCTTCTTCATCAATCCATCCAGGAAATTTATTATAATATTTAAGCCAATCTTCATCTTTCACAGAAAAAAAAATATCTCAGAGTTTAAATTATTTCTTTTTCAATTCCAGAACCATATTAATGTACTCATTAATTATTTTCCCGGACAATTTGCTTTTGCCGTATTTTCTGTCTTTAAAAACATAAGGAACTTCAGTAATTTTCTTGCTCCCGCTTCGGGCGAGTATTTCAAGAAGAATCTTGTATCCTTTTGGATTTAATTTATCTTTTATCCTCTCAAATACTTCTCTTTCAATAGCAAAAAATCCGCTCATAGGATCTTTTACCTTTATATCTAAAAGTATATTTGCAAGTAAAGTAGCTCCTCTGCTGATAAATATCCTGTATAAAGGCCATCCTTCTACTCCCCCACCTTTTACAAACCTGGAACCCACAGCAATTTCATTTCCCTCTTTAATTTTCCCTGCTAAATCAGGGATTATTCTAAAGTCATGCGAAAAATCAGCATCCATAACAACAAAAATATCCCCTTTGGCTTTTAGAAATCCATCAATAACAGCGCTGGCAAGTCCGCGTTTCCCCATTCTTCTAAGAACCTTAACTTTTTTATTTTCAATTTTTTCAGCAATTTCCCAAGTTAAGTCAGGAGAATCATCATCAACAACAATTATTTCATACTCAATCTTTTCGTCAAGATATTCTGAAACTTCATCAATTAATTTTTTTATATTCTCTTTCTCATTATATGTAGGCACTATAATTGAAATCATATTAATAACCTGTTCTTGAAAATTAAAACCTGATAAGGCGGGCTTTCATAATAATTTGTATTATACAGTTCTTGTTCAATTAATGAAACCATCTCAGAAGTTATAAAAGTAGTCCAGGAAGGCATCATTTCTTTTGAAGAGAAATAAATAACATACTTATAATTGCTTAAAGTCTCTTCTAAACCAACACTTTCAGCAGAAGTTTTAATCTCAATTTTATTTTCCAAATTTATCCTCTGAGGCAGATTTTCTGGACTATTATACTTGACAATATCTGCTTTGTTGGAATCCAAATAAAACCATATTGCAGCATGCTGTGTAGCCAGCATATTTCCTTCATTGAAATTCCTCATTTTTAGGAAATTAACAGCAGGCCTCCAGTCAGGACTTGCAAATAAAAGCGGACGGACTACAGGAAAATCAATTAATGAAAATGAATTGAGCAGGTTTATAATAACAAAAATTCCAACTCCAGCATAAACAATGTCTTTTTTCATTTTGGATAAAGCTTCTCCAGCAATAATTGCAAAAAAAGGAACAGCAGAAGTAAGGTACTGATTAAAGAAAACATAACTTGGCATTCCAATATTCAAATAAACTACAATTGAAATTCCTCCTGCAAGCCAGACTAAATTCTCATCCTTTTTTATCTCTCTCAAACTTATCACAAGCAAAGCAATAATCGGTGATAAAAAAATCAAAGTGGGCTTTATTGTTCCCTCAAAAAGAATCTGTGCCGGTGTTCCAACAGCTTGAGGATTCATAACAGTCACTTCTTTCCATGCCTTGTAAAAATCAGAAACTTCTCTTAATTTTTCAAGTTGATTAGTGTGGAACATCATAAATGTACCTATTAAAACAGCAGTTATTATTCCAGCCTTTATTACTTCTTCTCTTTCTTTTTTCTTAGATATTATCAAGAAAATTAAAAGAATAACAATTATTTGAACTGCAGAAGAATACTTCATCAAAAAAGAAGCAAAAAAAGCAATGCCTGAAAACTTCCTTTTGTCTTTTTCCATTAAAAAATAACATCCAAGAAGAAGAAAAAAAGTAGAATAAGCCTCAAACTTCAAGAAATCAACAAAAATAGTGGCGCTGTTAAAAGCAACAATGCTGGCAGCAATAAGTCCGGCTTTATTATTTTTTGAAATCAAGTAAACAAGATAAACAGAACCTATTCCAGCAAGAATTTTTCCAATCCTGACTCCAAGTTCAATAGGCATTATAGTAAAAAAAATCCTGTCAATTACAAGAGGCAGTAGAGACGAAAAAATAGTCCCCCCCCAAAATTGCGAGTAATCTGCCAAATAAAGAAAATTAACAGGATTAAACCCGGCAAAATAAGAATAAGCCAAGTACATTGCCTCATCATGGTAAATACTTTTTGAAAAAGCAAAAATTAATCTAATTGAAAGAGCAAGAACCAAAACAAAAAAAATTGTGTCGCTTGTTTTCTTTTTCATTTATTATTTCACCATATTAAGTGAGGTATAACAGCAAATATAAAACATAATCCCCACATTGAATAAGTAATCTGTTTCTCAGTCATACCGACTTTCTGGAATATATGTACAGTAGAATAAATTTTTTTATACTTTGATTCAATTTTTCCGTCTTTTCCAAGAATCCCAACAGAACCAGCAAAATTTCCAGTCTCAACCAATGAACGGAATTTTAGTATTCCTTCAACTATAAAAGGAAACATAATAACAATTCCAGCTCTTTCAATATTTGCCATAATAATTGTGCATCCTGCAATTGCACCAAGAACATAAGTAGAACTGTCACCAGGAAGAATTTTTGCAGGAAATAAATTGTATTTAATATATCCAAGAAGAGCAGAGATAGTGCACAAACAAATTATAAAAGAAATCACCCCCCCGGCTCTTGTATAAGAATAAATTGCAATTGAAGACAAGTAAATAATTCCCATTCCAGCTTCTGAACCATTAAACCCAGCAAACATATTAACCATATTAGTGCATCCAACAATTCCAAGAGGTATTAAAATCAAAGGAAAGAAAATTCCAGCATCAACAAGTCCAATAAAAGGAAGAACAATCTGGCTTTCACCAGCCTTTATTGCCATCAAAGGAATAGCAGCAGGTAAAGTAAGCAAAGTCTTCTGCCATCTTTTAATTCCAAACCTCTTAATCTCCCTTCCTTCTCTTCTAATTCCAATATCATCCAAAAATCCTATAAAAAGAGCAATTAAAATTGACAGAACAACAGCAAGAAGTTCAATTAAATTTGTTCTATTCTTAAAAACAAATGTTTGTATAGTAACATAAGCAAATATTCCAGAAACAGTTCCAACTCCAAAACACAGTCCGCCAGAAGTAGGCAGAGTCGGCTTATTTTTTTTGTGAATATCAATTCCAACAACTAAAGAATCAGACAAAAAATTTATCATTTTTGGAGTAATAAGATAAGAAACAAAAAAAGATACTAAAATTGATATAGGTGTGCTTAAAATCTAAACCGCCTCTTCATAATTTATCTTGAATATCTTGATATTAGCATAATATCCATTGCTTAGAGTCTCATAAGTAATAGGAATCTCGTTCTCATAAACAAGACTGAATCTAGGCATTTCTTCCCCTAAAATATACAATCTAGTAAAAGTCATATTTCTAGCAAGTTTAGGAATAAATATCCCGCCGTTTGGAATTACCTGGAAGCATCCAGGGAAGTCATTCATCTCACTGCAGTTGCTTCCTTCGCATAAACAATTCATATCAGCAATAATAGTATTAAATAAAGGATTATACAGCACTGCTTTTAGAGGTGAACTTAAAGTTAAATTTCCTTCACTGTCATTTTTTAGAGGAACATAGAAATACATTATGAATGTATTGCTTCCACTAAGCAGTTTATTTCCAATCCTCAAATCCTCTTTTAAAAGAGCCCCGCCGGATTCATAAACAGCAACTTTAGGATAAATTGACAGGTTCATTTCAGTAAAAGGATTTTCATAAATCCCAGAATACTTAAATACATCAAACCACGTTTGCCTCTCACCAATACCAGACATCTGATAAAACTTTCCAATATCATCATCAATAAAAAACAAGTAATCAGGGTATCCAAATTCTTCTAAAGTTTTCATATTTTCAGAATCATTAAATCCGCTCATAAAATATCTTGCATTATCATAATTTCTCCAGTAATGATAATTTCCGCCGTCAACAGTAGTTGCTCTTTCTCCCATTGTCTGAAGCCAGTATCCATAATCCCACCAATGTGTAAATACAGCATTACTATCTGTATTGTTCTTAATCCACTGCATAGCATCATCATAAAATATATTATACGTAGGATATATAGATAGACACATCTGATAAGCAAGAGGGATTGCAAAAAACATAATAAAACCAAAAATCATGTAAGGTGTTGATAAATAAACAGCATCTTTTGTTTTCTTTTTAATCATATTATAAAGTTCAACAATAAAATATCCTACAATTGCCATTGCAGGAGCAGTTAATGCAAAAAGAACCCTGACAGCCCCTCTAGTTCCAATTACAAGAATGATAAACCAAAGCATAAGGAAAATTTTTTCTTTTTTTATTTATTTTTTATTTTTCTCATACTCTTTGAAATTCTTCAAATACAAACCAATAAAAAACAAAA
>CAZVOT010000039.1:4624-8593 GCA_964628775.1 Candidatus Woesearchaeota archaeon | reverse complement strand
CAATGCCAGAACTGGACAAATGGAAAGTGTATTGTAAAGATTTCATCAGTAATTCAAAACGGCGAAGTTAAATTTACCTTCCCAGCAAATCTTGAATTATCCCCAGAAAAGTTATATGCTTTCACATTGATGCATGACCCAGATATGGACGGAATTTCAAACAACTATAATTTAAATTCAGGATGGGACATCTTTATGTGGCAGGCAGATAGAAATTCCAATTTTACAGAAGTTCCTGGTTATTATCATTTTTTTACCGGTGTGGATTATATTGCAGGAGTAAATGCAACAGTTTCTTTTATTCCAAATAATTAGGTTTTATTAACCTGCGGATACTCACATAATTTGTTTTTATAATTTCTAAGAACAACTTTCTTATCATTTTTTTCAACTAAATATTTATCAGGAATAAGAGGAATTTTTCCTCCACCAGAAGGAGCATCAATTACATAATGTGGAATAGCAAGTCCGCTTGTCCATTCTCTTAAATTTTCAATTATTTCAAGCCCTGTTTCAACATTTGTCCTGAAATGATTTGTTCCTTTTACAAAATCTGCCTGGAATAAATAATAGGGTTTTACCCTCATTTTTAGAAGTTCTTTATATAACCTCCCCATAACTTCTGGACTATCATTTACTCCTCTAAGAAGTACATTTTGGTTTCCAAGAGGAATACCTGCATCGGCAAGCATTTCACAGGCTTTTTTAGATTTATCAGTAATCTCATTAGGGTGTTCAAAATGAACATTAATATAAATTGGATGGTATTTTTTCAGCATATCACATAATTCCTCTGTAATTTTTTCCGGATTAGCAGCAGGAAGTCTTGTTCCAATTCTAATTATTTCAATATGTCTCATTTTTTTTAAACTCTTTAGAATATATTCCAATCTATCTATTGGCACACATAGTGCATCTCCTCCTGAAAGAATTATATCCCTTAATTCTGTATGTTCTGCAATATACCTAAGAGCAGTTTCAATTTTTTCTTTTGTTATCCTTAATTTTTCAGTTCCCACTTTTCTTTTTCTTGTGCAAAATCTGCAGTACATCTCGCACACATCAGATATTAAAAAAAGAGCCCTATCTAGGTATCTATGAGTTATTAATGAAACAGGAGAATCTTTTTCTTCAGACAATGGGTCTTCTTCTCCAAAAGAATCTTTAATTTCTTTTATATCCGGGATGCACTGCTTCCATATAGGATCATCAACTTCTTTTATCAAATCAAAATAATAACCACTTATTCTCATTGGATAAACTTCTGCAACTTTTTCTATTTCTTGAATTCTATTTTTTGGAATATCAAATTTATTGATTAAGTTAGAAATTATTTTATTGGGCGGTTTTGATTCGTCCTGCTCTTCTGAATTTGTTATTTCTGTTATCACAGGTTTTTCTCTGCTCCCGCAATTATTTTGATTTTGTAATTAAAACTTTAAAAATATTGCTATACTCCAAAATCTATTCTTTTGAAAAATTATGTTTAAATATTACTTTCTAAATATTTTTAATTAGATTCCATCTTTATCTTTTAATAAACGAAAAATACCTTGAAGAACTCATGACTTATATTCAAAACTTGGATAAAGCAATATTAGTTAAAAAAGATGAAAATTTATATACTGACGAGTCGGATATATTTCCTATTGAACATAAATTCATTAAAATAGTTATTGAAAAAGAACAGTATTCTAATAAAAACTCAGAATTAGAAAAAAAGAGAGAGTAAAAATTTATGCAAAATCCTGCTTATAATTCCTTTACTGATTTTGTAGAAATATATTTGTGATTTAATTATGAGAATAGAGAAGAAAATCTGAGTAGAATTCTTTGAGAAAATAGAATCAGGTGAAAAAACATTTGAACTCCGTTTGGCAGATTTCAAATGCAGTCCAGGAGATATTCTGCTCCTCAAAGAATGGAATCCAAAAAAAAAGAATACACTGGCAGGGAAATAGAGAAAAAAGTAACCAGTGTAGTAAAAACAAAAAATATCTCTTTTTGGACAGAAGAAGGAATAAATAGATATAGTTTTTAAGTAATAAGTTTCCAATGAAAATATTTTTAAACCTTATACTTTTTTACTTCTCTAATGATAATACCTGTTAGATGTTTTAGCTGTGGAAAACCAGTAGCACATTTGTGGGAAGAATACCAGGAAAGAATACAAAAAGGCGAAAATCCTGCAAAAGTAATGGATGAACTGGGAATAGAAAGATATTGCTGCAGAGGGCTTTTCTTATCACATATTGATTTAATAAAAAAAGTTGCAAAATACAAAAAATTCTAAAAAATTTTATTTCATAGATATACTTTTAATTCTATTTAAGGACTCTTTCATCATTAATGCAACATCATCTCTCTTTTTGGCATCCCACTCTCTTATCAAGAATTCCATAAACTGGGTGACTTTATGTTCAAATTCAGAATTCCAATATCCAGAACCTATTATCTCCTCAGATATCGTTTCAAGAGAAGATAAATAAGCAGAAAGAACATGCCTGTCTGCACTGCTATTTAAAACAGTAAGAATATTTGATAAAAGTATAGTATATACCTTCTGGTTGATAAGAAATCTCTGGTTAAGCATCATCCCTTCCAACTGGTCAAATTTCTTTTCTAAATCTCCGTGTCTTTTCCTGAGATTATCCTTTGTAATGGCAATATCCGAACCATTTGCAAGAATCATCTCATTCATCTTGTCAAGTTTTTTTACAGCAGAGATTACTTCCTCACTGCTTCTTTTAATAAACGAAACCTCTTTTTTTGTCTCTCCCATATCTCGCAGAGAATCTTCAAAATCCCTTATTTTTGATTCCATTTTCTTCGCATTAAGCGAGATACTATCAAGTTCTGTCTTAAATTTTAAACTGCTTCTTGATTCTTTAAGCAAAAAGTTAATCTGTTCTTTTAAATTCTTTAAATCAACTGTTTTTATCTTTGTTTCAAATTCTTTTATTCCAGTTTTAATAGCGCTTGTTTCTCTTGATTCCTTTTCCATTAATTTAGAAAGTGAAGTATTTTCTTTTTTTAATTCCTTTATATTTTCTTCAAATTCATCACTTTTTTTGTCAAATTTCTCAATTAATCTTGTGATTATAGCATTTTGTGATTCAATATCCTTTACAGCGCTTGATAATTTATTAATCTCCTGACTAATATTTTCAAATTCAATTTTTTTCTCTTTCTTTAAAGTTGTTATTTCTTTTTCAAATCTGTCTATTTTGGTATCAGGCAGAATTTCATTCTTTCTAAAAACTTTTTCTCCTTCTACTTCAGGAGATTTGATTATTTCTTTTAATTTTTCTTTTGAAGGAAAATCATCAACATCTCTTGTTTTTCTTCTTTTCTCTTTTTTTCTTTTTTCTTTCGGTTCTTTAGCAGCAATATCCTGTTTTAAAGATTCGAGTGTTTGTTCTTTAGTAGACATTTCTTCTTCCGGCATTTGAGGAAGAACAAATTCTTCTTTTTGAACTTCCTGTGCTTGAGTATTATCTTCTTCAGGAAGAGGAGGAAGTTCTATTTCTTCCTCATTTGAAATATTTTGAGAATCACTAGAATCAGAGATTATGTCCTCTTTTATGCTGTCCATAGTTTGTTTTTCTTCTTTATCATCAAGCTTTTTCTTTATTCTTTCAAGGAATCCCATTAAATTTACCATTATTTTTGCGTATATAAAAATTTTCCAGGTGTAAATTTTTATCTATTGACATTAAAAACATAAGAAATGGTAAATAATTAGAGCGAGTCTGCCAGTGCAAGTCAGTTCCTGACTGCACACAAAATTAGAATAATTTTGTTGGATTTGAACTATATTACTTTCAAATCCTAGTTAAAAAAAGTAAAAGTGAGTCTGCCAGGTGCATAAAAGTTCATTTCATTCCTTTTGGCATCATGTCAGACAAGAGAAATAAAAGTGAGTCTGCCAGGTGCATAAAAGTTCATTTCATTCCTTTTGGCATCATG
>CAZVOT010000039.1:0-4524 GCA_964628775.1 Candidatus Woesearchaeota archaeon | reverse complement strand
TAAAAGTGAGTCTGCCAGGTGCATAAAAGTTCATTTCATTCCTTTTGGCATCATGTCAGACAAGAGAAATAAAAGTGAGTCTGCCAGGATTTGAACCTGGGTCGCAAGGTCCCAAACCTCGAAGCCTAACCAAGCTAGCCGACAGACCCAAATATTACAATAATCTAACAAATGTAGAATTTTTAAAATATTCCCATTTCCGGCCAACTGCGAATAATGTTTAAAAATATACTTATCCAATCAATATTAAACAGGTGAATTTAAAATCAATATTGACGAATTAGGCACATTATATCCAGAATTAAAAAATCTGATTCTAAGAACAAAGGAATTCGACAAGATAACTTCGCTATTTCCTCCTCAGGAAGAATCAATAAAATCTGGTTTTTTAAATGGAAAAAATTTAGTTCTGGCAACACCGACTAGTTCAGGTAAAACATTTATTGCAGAAATAGCAGCAGTAAAAAAAATATTAGATAGAAAAAAAGTTCTTTATTTAGTTCCGCTGAAATCTCTGGCAGCAGAGAAATACAATTATTTTACGGAAAAATACAAGAATACTGATATTAAAATAGCAATGAGTATAGGAGACATGGATTCTTCTGACTCCTGGCTTGAAAAATATGACTTAATAATTGCATCATACGAGAAAGCAGATTCTCTGCTAAGGCACGAACTTCCTTGGATAAAAGATGTAGGACTTTTAATCATTGACGAAATACACATGATGAATGATACAGGAAGGGGGCCAGTTCTTGAAGTCTTGATTACTTTATTTAAACAAAAAATAAAACCACAGATAATTGGACTCAGTGCAACAATAAAAAATTGCGATGAGTTGGCAAAATGGCTTGATGCAGAACTTGTAAAAAGTTCCTTCCGTCCTGTTGTTCTCTATCAGGGAATCTTCCTTGAAAATGAAATTGAATTTGATAAAAAGAATAAAGTTATAGTTAATGGCGCTGAAACAACAGATTTGATAAAAAAACTTCTATCAGAAAAAAAGCAGATAATTGTATTTTTATCAACAAGAAGAAATGCAGAAGCATTTGCAAGAAACATAGGAAGTATAACAGAAAAATTCCTGACAGAAGAAGAAAAAAAAGAACTTCTTGAATTATCAGAAAAAGTAAAAAAAGCCCTCCCCAAACACACTGCCCAGTGTCTTAAAGTTTCAGATGATATAAAAAAAGGTTCTGCTTTTGACCACGCAGGATTAATGACAAAACAAAAAGACTTGATTGAAAATTCATTCAGAAAAGGAATATTAAAAGTAATATGTTCAACTCCTGTTCTTGCCTACGGCGTTTCTCTTCCAGCACAGGCAGTAATTATCAGAGATATAAAAAGATATGATATATCTAAAGGAGCAGATTTTATCCCAGTAATGGATTATTATCAGATGATAGGGAGAGCAGGAAGAGCAGGACTTTCAAAAGAAGGCGAAGCAATTATAGTTTCAAAAACAGAATCAGAAAAAGAGGAATTAAAAAAAAGATATCTTAACGGAGAGCCGGAAGAAATTTATTCCAAATTAGCAGTAGAACCTGTTCTTAGAATGTATGTTCTTTCATTAATCGCTTCAAATTTTGCAAAAAAATATGATGATTTAATCAGTTTTTTTTCAAAAACATTTTATGCCCATCAGTTTGGAAATATAGAAATTATAAAATCTAAATTGGAAAAAATAAAAAATAATCTAGCAAATCAGGGTTTTATAGAAGAAAAAAACAATCTTCTTCATGCAACACAAATGGGAAAAAGAGTTTCAGAACTTTATCTGGACCCCGAGTCAGCCAATTATATAATAAACTGCTTGAAAAAAGCAGAAAGTCCAAGCGCCCTTGCTCTGCTTCATATGATTTGCAGGACAACAGAAACAAAATGCCTCCAGTTTTATCCAAAAGAAGTTGATTTCCTGAATGAAAAATTAAGTATAGACAGCAGGGAATTAATAGAAGATGAGCCAAGTCCATGGGATTATGAATATGATTCTTATTTGTCGGCATATAAAACTTCCCTCTTATTCAATGATTGGATAGAAGAAAAAAATGATGAGTATTTCCTAGACAATTATCATCTAGCCCCAGGAACATTAAGAACAATGCTTTACAATGCTGACTGGTTATTATACTCCTCAAGAGAAATAGCAAGAATTCTTGGAAAAAAAGAACTCCAGACGCCGATACAAAAAATAAGATTAAGGATGAAGCATGGAATAAAAGAAGAATTAATTTACTTAATTAGATTCAGGGGAATCGGCAGAATAAAAGCAAGAAAATTATTCAACAATTCAATAAAAAACATAAAAGACATAAAAACCGTTGAAATCTCAAAACTAAACAAAATAATCGGCGAAAAAACAGCAAAAAAATTATTAGAAGATTTAAATGTAGTAAAAGAGGAAGATTCCGTTAATCAAAAACATTTAAATTAATTAACTTAATTTTAATTAATATGAAATCCCAAGGAGCATCATCAATTCTTGTCTTTACTTTATTATTCGCAGGACTTTTTGCATTTTATGCTCTTTGGATATCGCCGGAAGAGAGAAATGCTCTACTTGGCGGAAGTAATATAAATGCATCTTCAAATACTTCATCAGTTATTCCAAAAGATAAATCATTATATTCAACAACAATTGGACACGTAGGTATTGCAACAGGTTCAACTCCTTCAGGAACAACTGAAATTCAGAATATAAAAGCAAGTTATCCAAAAAAATCAAATTTACTTGACAGTGTTGAAACAAAAGTTCTTCCAGCAACCTCTCTCTCATCAGGCAAATATAGCTATACTCTGCAGTCCTTGGATGAAAAATTAGATTCAATAGATGTTTCATTATCAGTTGATGATTTTGTAGGAACACCAAACATAAAAATTTCAGTTTCAGGAAAAAATTATTTATACACACCTGCAAACAAGCAGGAATACAAAGTTTCAATACCAATTTCAGAATTAAAAAAAGGAAATGTAATTGAGGTTTCCTGCGTATGGACAGGATTTAAATTCTGGGAAGCAGAATCCTGCAGTGTAAAAAACCTGAAAATAGAATCAGTATTATACGAAGATGAATCAAGAAGTGTTTTAAAGGATTTTTCAATGCTTGACTGGACAGGAACACCAGGGACTTTAAGAGTATTATTCAAATCAAATACAACCCAGAACAGTGGAAAATTATCAATAAAAATAAACGAAATAAAATTATATGAAGATAATCCGGAAACAAAAGATACATTTTATGTTATTGAATCAACAACAGATTCAGTTGGACTTAAAAGAGATTACAACCAGCTAAAAGTAGAAACAGAACAAGGAGGTGTCTATGACTTAAGCTCCTTTAAAATACAAGTTTATGCAGTATTATCAACAGAAATCAATAAGACAATATATTTTTCAGTTCCAGAAGAAAAATACAGCAGTGCAAAAGGTTTTACAATAAATATGGATATCTTAGAAATTTTAGATGCTGGTGCCTTTGAGATTCAGATACCTGGAAAAGTAACAAAATACCTGTCAGCAGAAGACATAAAATTAGGACTTAATCAGATAAATATCTCAAAATCCTACATTGAACAGGGAACAAACAAGATAATGCTCTATTCTTCAACAGGAAGATTTAATATAGGTGCATTGGATATATCCTATTATTAAACCAAAAAACTATTTAAGCATAAAATTTTATTTAATTATCAATGCCTGAAGAAAAAAAAGACGAAGCAAATCCAACTTTGATGGAAGCAATAGAAGCATTCTCAGAAAAACAATTACAGGAACAATTGAAAAATACCTCTTCAGATGAACTAAAAAAAGCAATTAATTTCTATTTAAAAAGCGAGAATTATGATGAAAATTCAAAATTAGCAGTTATATTTAGAGTAATTGATAATATAGATGATGCAAAGTGGAATGCAATAAAAAGTTCTTTTCATTATTCACTTCTTGTAGAACTTACAAGATATTCAAGAAGTATCAGGGAAAAAATTGAAAAAACAACTGAAGAAGAGCCGAAAAAGTTTCTTGATAAGATTGTAAAACACTTAAAAAAAATATCTTCTCCTTTGCAGAAAGGAAAAAAATCTCAGGCAGAAAAAAGACTTGAAGATGAAATAAAAAAATTAAAAATAGATATTCCTCAGGAAAATGTAAAAGGCCCGCTTAGATTTCCAAAAAGTGATGTTGAAATAATTGAAACTAGAGATAAAAAAACAGGTAATGTAACAAGAAAAATAAAAAGAAATGCTTATGCACAACCAGAGTCTTCACAGGAGTTAACACCTGCAAGACCAGCAGAATCAGCAGCAGCAGGACATGCTCCAAAACCAGCAGTAAAAAAACAAGCACCAGCAGAATCAGCAGAAGAAACAGCACCAGCAACCCAAACAGCAGAAGCACCACTAGTACAGAAAGCCCCAGTATCAACATCAACACTTCAAAAAGAATCTAATAATAATGCAGATAATGCAGTAAAACAAAAATTAATAATTAAAATAAAAGAACTCGATGCAAAAATTGAAAAGTTAA
>CAZVOT010000038.1:0-9023 GCA_964628775.1 Candidatus Woesearchaeota archaeon | reverse complement strand
AGCAAACTTTTTAGAATCGGCAAGTCCATTTTTTTATCTTTTTGCCGAGATTCAATTTTTTAGAATTCTTTTTAATTATTTCCATTTTCATTAAACTTAATGGACGATACAGATATATGCAACCATACAATTAGATTATATGATAAAAAAAGAGCAGAAATTATCTGTTCAGACTGCGGATTAGTTCTTGAAGAAAGATTATTTGAAGAAGAACCTTTATTTGCAAGAACAAGATTTGAGGGTTTAAGTGAAAAAAGAATATCCAAAAACACACCAACTTCTAGGGTGGGTGGAGAAAGATATACTGGTTTTACAGGAAAAAAAAGAAGATGGAATAAAGTAAATTCTCTGAGTTCAAAAGAAGAAAAGCAGGAAAGATTCATGAAAGATTCTTTTAATTTGATTATATCCATTCTGGAACAAAATGGAGTATATCTGCCGAAGCATTCAAAAGAAGGTTCTTATTCTTCTTTTGAAGAATTTGTAAAAGAAGGTTATGCCATCGGAAGGAAATATTCTTTTTTAATTGCATACAATATTTATAATGAAATGTTAAATAAAGGAAATTTATATTGGTGCGGTAAAGATAAAGAAAGAACCGTCTTTGATGAAGAAAAATTAATTAAGATTCTTAATCTAACAAAGAAAGAATACCACAAGTTTAAAAAAGTAATACGAAAGGGTAAAAAACCAGCTAAATTATTTTTTACATTAGATAGTATTCTCTCTTCCTTTCCAAATTATTTTTTATTGGAACTTAATCAAGATGGAGTCAAGAGAGACATTTTGTATCAGGAAATAGAATTAGTTACAAATCTTGCAAAAAGTTATGTAAAAAATGAAAATTTTTCAGGAAGAAGTTATTTAGGTATAGCAGCAGGAGCAGTATACACGGCAATAAAAGAACTTCAGAAAAAAAGAGAACTGATTTATTTTGAAAGGTTCAAACAGAAAGAAATTTCAGAAATATTTGGAGTAACAGAAGTTACTTTAAGGACAAATTACCACTGCATTAAAAATTCTCAAAAACAGAAATAACCCTTCCAAAAAGATTTTTAATTATACTTATTTTTTATAATTAAATACATTCGCCGAGGTAGCTCAGCCTGGTTAGAGCGCTACGCTCATAAGCATAAACTTGTGAGCTCTGATTCCAAAAAGGAAAGTGAAGAATTATTCTGACTGGGAGACGTAGAGGTCGTGGGATCAAATCCCATCCCCGGCACCATTTTTTATTTATCTATAACCTGCTCCGAAGGTAAATTAAATTTTATTTAATTAATAATGAATTAGTTAATAAAGTGTTTTTCTTTCAGGAACACTGATAATTTTTTGAAGTTAGAGATATTATCATATACTTTATTGAACTTTTCATATTCTTCATCATTCAGATCATTAAGGGGTTTATCAAAACCTTCGGGTATATATATTTTCCATAAATCTGACCAAGCATTAATTTTCTCATTTTCAGATGGTTTAAGAGCAATCCTGCCGGGTTCATCAAGAATGAAAGTTATTATATTTCCATTTTCATCAGAATAAGCAATTACGCTTCTAAAGTAACATTCTCTATTATTATCTATTAATTTTAATATGCCTTGTATACTTATTGTACTAAGAATAAATTTTATATATGTGCCCGGGAAGTTTTTTAAAGAATTTATAACAAAACCACTATCCTCAACAATTAAAGGTTTTTTAATTTTTTCAAAAGCTTGTTTTGCTTTTTCAATAGCTACTTGCTCTACTGAAGGACTCCTTCCTTCATTAATATCAAGATCAACTTGTGAAATTTCAATTCCAACGTCTTCAAAATACTTCTTAGCAGTTAAAAATTTAGATTTATTGCCTGTGACAAAGAATAATTTATTAGTCATATAACTTTGAGGAAAATAAGTCTTTTATATTTTACCAATCTACAAAAAGCATTAGAAGAGAATTACATTCGCAGAGATTTTGAAGTAGGTATACTTAATTATATAACTGACTTTCCTTGCGGGGGAATAACTTTTAATAATATGAACTATCATAATAAAATAATAATCGAGAGTAGAAAACAGTTATTTTCAAAAGTTTTGAAGTGGGTACAGTAAAAAATTAAAAATTTAATTATTCTTTTTTTCAAACTAAATATAAAAAAGCTACAACTTTCGTAAATTACATCAAAGAAATTCTGTCCACCCCCGGCACCCTTTCTTTGGTATAATGCTCAGTAGTAACTAACTATCTGGATTATATGATTTCTTTATTAAGAAGAAAAAGAATAAAAATATCTAAATTGGGGGGTATATTATCTAAAATAGTTAAAGAAGATGTGAATAAAATGAAAAAAATACTATTATCAACAGGAATAATCTTCAGTAGTGTACCAGATATAAATGATAGAATTAATATATTATCAACTCAAAATGTTAATGGTTTTGAAATAGGTTATTTGCATTTTGAAGAGCTAAATACACAGAAATTAAATAAAAAAAGCATAGACATATTAAAAAAGTATAGTAACTCTTTTCATGCTCCAGGTTCAAATAAAAACAAATACAAAGATAATAATTATTTTAGAGGATTGCTGAAAGAGATAGTTGACCTTGCAAAAATCACCAATTCAAAAAATATAACATTGCATAGTAATCATATTAAAGATATTCACTTTGTTTATGATTTTTTAAAGAAAGAAAAACTTGAATTGCACATAGAAAATGTAAGGCCAAAAGAGGGATATAATATAGAAGAAATCAAGAGTATAATAAGTTTATTTCCAGATATTAGGTTTACCTTTGATACAGCGCATATTCTTGAAGATTCTGTGGAATCATTTAACGAGTTGGCAGAACTTTTAAAGAATAATATAGGACAATTTCATATTAGTTTAAGCCATTCAGGAAAGTTTCATAATACCGTCTATGATTCTGATAATAATGAACACCTCAAAGCTTTAAAATCTATTAAAAAATTTAATGTTCAACTAATCCTTGAAGAAAGTTTTAGAAAAGGAGAATTGGATTGGGGTAGATTAAAAAAAGAAATTATGTTTTGTAAAAAAGAACTTTAATTATTCTAGAAATCTTTTTAACAAATGAATCTCTTTAAGAGTTATAATGAAATTGATAATGAGTTTAATCATATTTTCTTTATTACTTATTGGTTCATCTATTTTTTATAATTCCAACTTATTAGATATACTTAATCTACCACCAGATAAAGATAAAATAGATACTCTTCTAGAGAATAAAGAAAAAGATTGTTGATTCATTCCTTCTTCCTGATGAAAAAATAATAATAGAAGAACTTGAGAAAGATGAGGGAGGAATGACCCAGATAAATCTTTCAAGAAAAACAGGATTCTCAAGAGTAAAAATTCACAGAATTTTAAAGAATCTTGAAGAAAAAAAATTAATAGATAAATCAGAATATGGTATGACTAACATAATAAAGATTAAGAAATAATTAAAAAACTGCCTCAAATTCTACTCCCATTAATAATTATGGCAGTTTTTTAAGGATTGAAGACCGCACATAATGAAATATAAGGTTTTGAACCCGCAATTTTCAATAGGTTCTATTTTTCTACTTCAGAAAAAAACAAGAGAAAAAGTCCGAAAATTATTCCCACTTTCATCAAATCAGATACAATCATATTATTGATAAGCGCTGAAAAAAGATTTGAAATCATTAAAAGCATAATTCCTGTTCCGTAAAAAAATGATTTTTTTCTGATTTCTTTTTTCAGCGTTTTGTCTCTTGAGTAGAAAATAAAAAAGAAAGCAGTCATTATTGAAGAAGCAGAGCCTAAAATCATTGTTATTTTTGCTTCTAGGTTGTATACAAAATCAAGCCCGATATATTGTATTGGGTGTGTAATTATTACAGCAGTATAAAATATAAGAAGAACTGCACTAGTATAATAAAAATAAATTATTCTTTTTGGAAATGTAAAATACCCGAAAAACAAGAATATTGCAATTGAACACAAGCTCATAAATCCAAAACTTGCTTTTTTGAAATTTCCTGCAATTTCTTCGCTGAAATTCAGTGAATAAACACTTAATGTGTTTGTAATCCAGGAAAATCCGAAAAAAAGGAAAAATAAAAATATACTTAATTTTTTTACATCTCTTTTAGCATAATATTTCTTAAGAAGCAATGTGCTGAAAATCAGAGATAATAATCCTATTAATATTCTAATTGTTACTGCATAAATTATTTCCATTTGTGATTATAGAATAGAGGAGAGTTTTAATAAGTTATGTCTAAATTAAAAATAAATTACCTTTCTGGATTAAAAATCTATTAAGATGTTTATTTTTCTATTTCAGAAAAAAATAAAATTAGAATTCAATTAAAATTCCAGCAGGAGCATGGTCAGAACCAAAAACCTCAGTTTCAATAAAAGCAGTTTTTATTTTTTTAATTAATTTTTTTGAAACAAACACATAGTCCAATCTCCAACCTACATTTCTCTCTCTTGCTCTTGTCTTCATATCCCAGTATGAATATTCTACCTTGTCAGGATTCTTATCTCTGAAACTGTCAATAAATCCTGATTCAATTAACTTGTCTAAAAACTTTCTTTCAATAGGTAAAAATCCTGTGCTTCCCTTATTTTCTTTTGCTCTTGTCAGGTCAATTTCATTGTGTGCAGTATTGAAATCCCCAACCAATATAACCGGTTTTTTTTCTTCAAGTTCTTCTGCCAATCTAAGCATTTTTTCGTTATATTTCATCTTAAAAGGAACTCTGGATAAATCATCTTTGCCGTTTGGAACATAATTATTTATTAAAAAAAACTTATCAAATTCAGCAATTATTGTTCTTCCTTCATTATCTGATTCCAAAATTCCTATGCCTTTTTTTATTGATAAAGGTTTTTCTTTTGAGAATATAGAAGTTCCTGAGTACCCTCCCCTTTCTGCCGGAAAATAATAAGAATAATATCCAGGAATCTCTCTATTCTTTCCAAGCTGTTCTTCTTTGACTTTTATCTCCTGCAAACATATAATACCCGGACTGTCTTTTTTTACCCAGTCAAGAAATCCTTTTTTGAGTACTGCCCGCAGTCCATTTACATTCCAGGATACTATTTTCATAATTCTAAATTATTCTTTGTCCAATTTAATAATTTTCTAACAGCACTTATACTTGAAGAAGAAGATTTACAAATCTCTTTTATATCTCTTTTACCGGCAATAATCAAGGAAACACAGGCAATAATCTTGGGATTATTGGCTTTCTCTGATTTTATTTTAAGAAAAATTCTTTTTGCTTCAAGAAGTTCTTTTTCTGAAAGTCCGAGTTTATTGTTTAATTCATTTAAAATAGAATCATAATATTCTTTTATTTTATTAAGATTCATCTTCTTAGAAATTTCTTTCCAGCTTCTAAATAAGGAGTTCTTATTAATTTCAAGTTTTTTTGAAATATCCTCCATGGTAATGGAAAGATTATTCTTTCTGGAAATATAATACAAAAAACAAGCAATTATTTTAGAGTAATCTCTTCCCTGAGTTAAATTCTTGTCAATTAAACTAAAGCACAAATAAAGAATCTCTTGGTAATCCTTTTTTGAAACAGAAAGAAGAGAACAGATTCTTTCTGCTTCCTCTTTCATTCTCTCTTTTTTCTTTTCCATATCCATAATTTATACTAAACAGTAAGGAAATATATATTATACTAATAACATTTTAATATTGCAAAAATCTTATTTTGAAAATGCCAAGCGACAATTCATTTAATTTAGCAGCGTATCTTGTATGGGAAGAATCTTTGAGAATTATGCAGAATAAAGCAAAAATAGAAGAAAAAAAAGTAAAAATAGAAGTGCAAGAAGCAAAAGTAGAATACAACTTAGGTAGTGAAGACTTAATAGAAAAAATCAATTAAATTTAACAGTTGTCTAATACTTTTTCCATAATTATTGAAAAATCTTTATAAGAAAGGTAAAACTAAAAAAACATAAAATGGGAAAAACAGAAATTTTAACATATAACCTTAAAACCAAAAACTATTGGTTTAAACTTGGAGATGTTTATGTTTCTAGAAGCAAATATGCAACTTTTGCACTTGAAGAAAAAGAAAAGATTCCTGTTTTGGTTGTTTATTCACCAAGCGGAAAAGTTATAGAACAATTTCAGGGAAAAGAGATAAATAATTTATCTAATTACCTGAAAAACAAATTAACTTCAACCCCAGCAGAAATAGAAAAAGCAAAACAAGCAGTAGAAAATCAAAGTGTTTCTCCAAGAAGCTTGGAAGAGTTTCTTATTTAATCTTTTCTTTTTTTTCATATATTTTAAATATTGCAAAATCCTTCTAATTTACATGAAAAAATTTTTGTTTTCAATATTTTTCTTATTTTTAATAAACTTTTCATTATCAGAGGAAACAGCAGAAAAAATGATTGTTTCTGAACAAGGACTCTGCAATGTTTCAGAGTCATTTATCAATTCTATCAGTCCATTAATCTTGTCAGAATTGAATCTATCAGATTATGAATACTCAAATATTACTTATTCAGGATGTTATTATTATGATACGTATAAAAGTCTTAATTTTGAAGTTATCGCCAAAAAAACAAGTGAAGAGATTATTGAAAAAACAATAAGTGTTTCAATTTATTCAGGAGAAGAGTATGACTTTAATAAAATTTTTACAGAAACAGAAAAAGATGTTTTAGATTACTATCTTAAAAATAATTATGCAGTTTATTTAATAAACAACACAGATAATGAATATTATGTTAAAATATTAGGAAATTACTCAAGCAAAAATCCGTGCGCCGGCTTAAAAGAGTATTTTGATTCTCTGCAAGGAGAGAAATATTTTGAAGAGGGATATGACTACTGCATTATTACATTGAAAACAAAAACATCAGAATTAAAGGATTTGGTTTTGGATAAAACAAGTTATATATATTATTTGGGTGAGGATATAACATTCTATTTTCAAGGATACTCAGAAGGGAATTTTGACGTGTGGCTTCTCTCAAGAACCTTAGATTGTGATATTACAAAAGCAGATTATTACTATCCAGAAGAAGAATCAAACTGTTATGGGATATATAAAGAAAAGACAAGAGTATATTTCTCAAAAAGTATAGAATATGAAGAAGGTTTCTATGTCCATCTAAGTGTATATGGAATTCAAAATGGAAAAGGAAAAATATCTTCAGGCATATATGGAAAAAACATAAACTTAGAAACAGCATCAAAATTTATTTCAGATTCAGTAAAAACATATTTTGGTATTGATTACATTCCAGAATTAAAAAAGCAATCTGAATCAGAAGACTGGACATCTTACACAGCAGAAAAGAGCATAGATTCCTTGTATTTGGATTCATTAACTCTTGAAGGAATGAAAAAATCAGAATACTTGATGGATACACAGTACAGCGATACAAATACTTACATAACAATAAGCGAGCCGTATATTAGAATGTACACAACAGCAGAAGAAACATCAGCAGATTTGCTAAGAATAATGCCTCTGTATTATAGAGGTAAAGATATAACAATAACAAAAAATAGAATTTATTCATCAGCAGAAATAACAGAAAATAACAGCGAAAAAGCAGAAGCAGTTATAAGATTAATAACAGATAATTATGTAGAAACAGATATTTGGACTCTAAAAATGTCAGTAAATGGAGGAGGGTATTATCCCTTATATAGCGCAATGGAAAAAGCACTAGATATTATGTCTGTAGGAGAGGACAGTTCAGGAATATCTGACTCTTTCAATTCCAATTACCCTGACTTTGCAGAATTTGAAAGTAAAGAGAAAAAATCAATCTTGACAAAGATACTTGATTTTTTCATTGGACTTTTTAAGTAAATTCTTTTTATTTAAAAAAAAGAGTTTACTCTTTTTTTGACAAAAAGTACTCAATTATTGGCCCATAGAAAAGTCCTGCAATAAAACCTAAATTATCCGCAAATCCGGTTGATAAAAAGAATCCTAAATTTACAAACCCTCCAATATATTTATTCATTTTTATCTTTTCATCAAGTCATATTACAAGTCCTTGAATCAATCTGTTGTACCACATTGAGAAAATATAAAGTTCATTGCCTGCAAATCCTGTGCGAATTCCAACTCCAATCACACATATACAGCCAAGTATAGAACCGACAAATAAAGATTTTTTTAATCTCTTCATATCTAAATTAATTATTTTTCATTTAAAATACTTTCCAAAAATAATTTAATATAAAATCTTATCCTTCTTTCTCTCCCATAATTCAAAAACTTTGAGGCACCCTTTCCTTTCCATCTGTTCCAATTTGATTTTTTTATTTTTAGATATAATTTGTTCGTGAATAAACTTATCAGAGAATCCAATTTTCTTTGCATCATCCTCACTGCAGCCAAAATATATTTTTTTTATCTTCGCCCAGTATATTGCAGACAAGCACATAGGACAGGGTTTGCATGTTGAGTATAATTCGCAGTCAGATAAATCAAATCTTTTCAATTTTTTGCAGGCTTTCCTTATAGCATTAATCTCAGCATGAAGAGTCGGGTCTTTTTTTCCAACAACTTCATTGTGTGCTTTGGCAATAATCTTTCCTTTAAGAACAACAACAGCACCAAAAGGGCCGCCGTGATTTTTAAGAACACCTTTTTTTGCCTCAATTAAAGCAGTTTCCATAAATTTATTCATAATATATAATACTATTTTCAAATTTTTAAGTATTTATCAAACAGAACATTCTTGTTTTACACAATACTTAAACTTTGATAGGTATTACCCCCTATCTGATTCTAAAATTCTTTTAAGTGAAAATTACAAACAAGCCTGCGAAGATTTTTATTCTAAAAAATTTGCAGTAATTATTACATTAATCTCAGCTGAATAAACTGAAATTACCCAAAAATCTATAATATGCAGTATGAAAATGCAAATCAGTTTAATTTTGATGCAATGGGTGTTGAAAATAATCTCGTCTGGTTATGTTCTCTTTCACAAATAAAAATTGTCCAGATTATATTTTTAGAGAATTTACCCCGATGCTCTGCATCGG
>CAZVOT010000037.1:8221-9420 GCA_964628775.1 Candidatus Woesearchaeota archaeon | reverse complement strand
CTACTTTTAGTGATATAAGAAATAAAATAATATCAGATGAATTTATTGAAGAATTCAAGGACATTCTAGATAAAATGGAAATAAAAGAGAATGAACTTCCTAATTTTAATAATCTTAATGAAGATGAATTACAATCCTTTTTTGAATTAATTTTTAAAAAAGCAACAGATAAATCCCAAGAAAAGTTAATAAATGAAAAATCTCAACGAGATTCAAATTTATTTTCAGAATTCGTAAAAGCTCCTTCATTTGAAATATTAAAAGCAAGTATGAAAAAGAAAAAAGAATATTTTTACTCTCCTGAAAATCTTCCAAAATATGTTATAGAAGAATTAAGAGAAATATTTATCTTTACAAATGAAATAAGAGGATGGAATTTTAAGGAAGATGCAGAAGAAGAAGGATTGATAGATGTTAAACCTGAAAAAGAACCACAGATAGAAAAAGAAATGAATATGCTTAGAGAAAAATTTGAATATGAAGACGATGAGGAATACCTGATTTTTATAAAAAAAGTATTCTCTAAAATAATTGAAAAAACAGAATTTAGTCAGGAGGATACAGATAACATAAACAGATGGATGCCTTTAATACCTATAGTTATAGAACAAATAAAGATAAATAAAGACTATTACCCAATATTTTCAAAACAAGGTTCTTTATATGGAAGCAGTGCAGTAATTGCAGAGGTATCTAAAACAAAAGTTATTACTCTTTTGAAAATTAATAGAAAGAAAATAAAAGACATTAAACAAAAATTAAAGAAGGATTTGTCTGAAGTTATATTAAATTGGTATTTAGATAATATAAAACTAAAAATTATTAGATTAGAATACACAAATTTAGGAGAATCATCGGAATATAAGCCTTTTAGAGATAGATATAGAAAAAAAAATAAAATAGATTTAGAAAAAATTTCAGATGAAATTCCTAAATATATTGGAGAATTCTTTCAAGAAAAATTAAAAAATTTAGTTTTAATATCTATAAATGAAATAGAATATAAGATGAAAGTTGAACTTTTCATTAAAAGTAAGATAATAGAAAAAAGAAAACCAATTAAAATAGTAATTCCACAATTGAACCAACTTCCTCTTCAACAAGGACCACCTAAACCCCCAGGAACACCTCAGTTTAAACCAATAAAACCAAAGAAACAAGGACCACCTCCACCACCTGAAAAATGTCCAAATTGTGGG
>CAZVOT010000037.1:0-8121 GCA_964628775.1 Candidatus Woesearchaeota archaeon | reverse complement strand
AAAACCAAAGAAACAAGGACCACCTCCACCACCTGAAAAATGTCCAAATTGTGGGAAATGAACTTAGAACTCTTTTTCTTTTACATTTTTAGATATTTTCTTTAATCTTGGAGACATATCTGTTTTATGTGCTTTGCCGAATACACCGAAAAACTTGTTTTTTTCATTTGAATAATCATTAAGTTGGATATTGGATTTTATATTTTCTGCCATTACTTTGTTTCTTTTTTTGTATGGAGGCATTTCAATTTCTATCAAGTCAATGTCAACACAATGAACTTTTAGGTTTGAATAAATCAAAGGCTCAAAAAGAGCTGTCATTAATTTTGCAAAAACGGGAAAAGTGCATTCTTCTTTAAATATTTTTTCTATTGGAATGGAATTTTCAAAAAAAATGCCGAAATTAACCTCTCTTTTTCCTTTTAAGAATTCATTGATAACATACTCAAAATCTATGTTAAAATAATTTTTTTTCAATATCTTTGGGGATTCATAGAATAAAATTCCTTCCATTCCTTCTAAATTATCTTGGATAAATTCACCCATCCTCTTTGTATTTTCAATATTATCTACTGAATGAATCCAATAAAGAGCTGTTATTTCTTCTATCATCTCGTAATTTAAAGGGATATATCACTTTTTTAAAGGTTTCTAAAGTATTAATTTAAAGCTATTTTCTTTTTGGCAATAAACTTTAGAAGGACTTAATCTATACTAGATATATTGAGAGATTAACTAAAATTTTGATTCAAATATTCTTTTATGTCTTTATGTCTTATAATATTTACATTTTCAAATATTTTTTCTAATCTGTAAGACATTCCCATCTCGTGGTCAGCGCCTAAAATTGAGAAAAATAATGCATCTGCATCAAAATTATTTTTTTTGACTCTTTTTTTTATATTCTCAAAAATCATTTCATTTAACACTCGCAGAAGTATTCTTTGTTTAATTTTATCCATTTCAATTAATGGATAAACACAATAAACTTCAAGATTCACGTTGGTTAATTCATTGAATAATTCCCTGTCCTTTTCAACACATGTCTCTTCTGTATTTTCAAAAAGAATATCATAAATATCCACTTTTTCATGGAATATACCTCTAGTTACATTTGAATTGCCTTTTACTAATTCATTAAATAAAAGATCAGGAGTTATGTTTAGATACTCTTTATAGAACCTTTCTGGATATTCAAAGAAAAGATAACCTTTTTTTCCGTCTAATTTATCTTTAATATACATACCCATTTCTTTCATATTCTGGAAAACTTCTTCTCTATTGTTGTTTATAATGGCATGCTGCCAGCACAGCAAGTCAATTGAATTTAATCTTTTGCTCATATATACTAATTACTAAAAAAATAATTTTTTAAAGTTATTTAATGAAAGTATTACTGGGATTTGTTTTTTATTTTTATCTGTTTAAATTAATAACATGAAAAAGAAAGAACTTTATGTTAGACAGATAAATATGGAAAATATGGATAATATTCTTCCAACAGGACTTGAACTTGTTTATAAGAATGGAGAAGATTTTACTGGTGAAATAGGGATAATTATTAAAAAATCAGATGCAAAAAAGACAAAAAAAGAAGAAAAAACAATAAATTCTTTTTTTGGCAAAAAAACAATAACAGAGTATATAACATTAGAAGGGGAAAAATATTCTTTAGTTTTGAATTATAATAACAAGAAGTATAACCTAACTTTATCCAAATTTCCTAGTGGTAGAGATAAGTATTTTGATGATATTGAGAAAATATGGAAAAACTGCTTTAATTTTCAGATGAAAAAAGAAAATCTTGCCAATTCGTCTCTTATTGAATTGATTGAGAACACAATATCTAAATAAGTATTTTTTTGTACTCTTCTATATTTACAAGAGGTTTTTCAAAGAAATCCTCAGACATTCTAGGACAAGATGTATTAATATAAGCAGAAATTTCCGGGAAATTCAGCATTTGTTCCTTGTCAAATGTGTCAAAAACAAGAATAAATGCCTTTTTTCCTTTTTTTTCTATTTTTTCCTTTAATTCAAGGGCCGTCTTTAAATTGGATTGTCCTATTTTTGTTGAAACAAGAATACCCAAAACATCAGCTGTTCTTGCTTTTTCTAGTGAAATTATCCTTCTTTTTTCATATTTTTCTGCTGTTAGGTAATCTAATTCATAGACGCTGTTCTCTACTGGGTTAAAGATAAATACTGGTTTTTTGGTTTTATTCCAGACTTCCATTGGGTGGAATTTTCCGTCTCCAATAAAGAGAAAACATTCTGCTTTATCAGTAATTTTTTCTGCAGAGACAACATCACAGCCCAAAATTTGTCCTTTTTCAGTTGGTTTTTTGCCGAATTCGGTGAAAATCTCTTTTTTATTTTCTTTTAAGAAAGAAATTACTTTTTCTGCTGTTTCCTTGAATTGAATTACATAAACTATGCCTATTTTTGTTTTATTTTTTAGAATCATTAAAACTCTTGATTTTGCGCTTTCTGTTAGAATTGTATCGTGTTTTGCAGGAACAAAAATTACTTTCATTAATATTTAGAAATTAAAATAAAAGTTAAATATGTTGCTATTTTTTTACAGGTGCTTTCTTTTTTTCTTCTTTTTTAGCAGGTGTACCTTTGCCAAAAACTGCTGCTGTTTTTATTTTCTTTAATTTTTCAATTAATGCTTCAATTGCAACAATCATTTCTTTTTTGCTTTTAGCTCCAACTGCTACAAAGTTTCCTGTTGTGAATAATAAGAAAGATATTTTTGATGTTTTGCTTTCAGGCTTATATACAAGTCCTGGAAACTGTTCTGGATTGTATTCTGCATTTTCAAGTTCAAAAGCGAGTTCATCCAAGTTTAATTTTACATCAACATTTACAGATGCAACCATGTTCTGAACTTGTGTTTTTGCTGGTTTTGTTAGATTTATATTTGCTTTTTTTAATTCTTTTCTGATTCTTTCTACTGCAGATGGAACTTCACTTGGAGATTTGAGTCCTGTAATTACTATTGAACCACTGCTGAATATTAGGACAGATAATTTTGGGTCAAGAAGCCTTAAAACTGCTCCTGGAAACTGTTCTGGAGTATATTCTACATTATCCATTAAAGTTGCTAATTTTTCTAATGGTACTTTTTGCTCAAAAGTGCCTGAAACTACTACATTTTGAAGTTTAAGCGTGAATTCTGATTTTGCCATGTTTAATCTATCCTTTTTTTAGTATTTAACTCTTTTTAAAGACAAAAAATAACATTTATAAAGGCATCTAAAGCCAAAATTTTGACTGGAACTATCTATTTTTTTTTCCAAAATAAATTCTTAATGGACTAGTGCTTGGGTAAATAGAATAATTTTCTTTGTTTAAGATTTTATTTATAACTTCTGATTCTTTTTCAGTTATTATTGATATTTTAATGGAATATTCTCCATCCTCTCTGTTTTGAATCTGAGAAATTAGTTCTTCTTCTAATTTATTAATTATTGATGGAATTTCTGTTTCTTCTTTAAAATAAACTTTATTCTTAATTTCTTTTTTAATCTTATTTTCTAAACTCTCAGTTATTAGTGTATATTTTGAATTTTCTAAAATACTGGGGAAAAGATTTACAAGTTCTAATTCTAAATTCCATATAATTGGATTTATTTTTATCATTATGATAAGGAATTATGAAAACTTTATAAAATGAACTCTACCTGTAGAGTTTTTATAGTTTTTAATCAATTCTTACAAATATCTGCTTGTGGAAGAGAAAAATAAAAAAAATCCCGCGGGACAAGTCAGAACAGCCCTTTTCTTTACAAAAGAAAAGGTCTGAGTCAAAAGAAAAATAATAATCCAAAGAAAAAGAAAAATATAAAATAAAAAAAATCCCGCGGGGCAGAGTCGAACCGCCAGCCTTCCGGTTTTGACCGAACGTCTGCTGATATAGTAAATACAGAGATAGTATTCGCCTACAGCCGGACGCTCTACCATTGAGCTACCGCGGGGTGTTATATTTAATTTGATATTTACTTTTTTATAAGTTTCGCTTTTAGGTTTTTTTACTCAAAGAAATCCTAAACATTTTTTTAGAATTGTTGGATAATCTCTATGTTTAAAAAAATCAAATGATGAATTTTTGACTTCCAAAAACCTTTTAACTTTAAAATGTCCTTTTAACTTTAATGTGGCCTTTTGAAAAAACATTTGTTGAGAAGGTTGAAAAAGAATTCAATACAAAGGACTTGAAAAATAAGCATATTTACTATGATATCAACATAAGAACGGGAGATCCTGAAGCATTTAGAAGTGTTTCAGCTGAACTTATTTCAGATTTAGGTTTTACTACCTCTGTCAATAAAATAACTGAATTTGAGGATTCTGAACTTGAGGGTTCTTTTCAAGGCGGAAGATTAAAGCCAGTCAGGGCAATAATAAAAGCAACGAAATTCATCACAAAGGGTTCAAAATTCCCTATGACTTGGAAGATTCTTGCTGTTATTGGAATTGTTCTTGCTTTGATTAAATATCTTTTATTTCCAGATTCAGGAGAAATTCTTTATTATTTTTCATCAATAATTCTGGCTGTTTCTTTGATTTTCTTTTTAATTAGGGAAAAAATCTTTATGGCAATTTGGTTTAAATTTGCAGGAATCTATAATATTGAAAATCAGGAAGCAGATATAAGAGTAATTTTGGCTTCTGACTGCAGTGAGAAAGACCACGAAGTTTTCAAGAAATTAGAATCAGAAATCAGTGAAATATATAATGTAATTTCAAGAAAATATGTTAGGAGAAAAGAAGAAACAAAAACAATTGTTAAAATAAAGGAAAGTGCTGAAGCAGATGTTGTCAAGAAAATAAGAGAAGTTAACCATGAGATAGAACTTCTTCAAAAGAGATTCTTGGAACAAGGAATGACAGAACCAACTTACCTTAAAATGAAGTCAGAAATTGAGGCAAAGAAGGCAAAACTTGAAACACTTTTGGATATTGTTTCCATGTAAAATGAAACTTTCAAGAATTATTCTAATAAATGTATCTGAAAATAATAAATTGATGATATTTTAGAATCAGCAGTAAATTGTTTAAATAATATTTCTGGTGGAGAAAAAATTAAGTATACTTATTATGAAGATAGAAATAGTTTGACTGATTTAATCAACAAATTTTTAGATAAAAATTTTGATCAAAAGAGAGAACAAGTTGAAACATCTGGATTTGTGGAAGATTTAATGAACGGAACAAAGTTTAAGGGAGTTATGGTAGTCATAACAGACAAAGATATATATAACAAAAACAATAATTTTTGTTTTGGAACATCTTATTCAGGAACTGATGAAAATGAATATGTAGTTATATCAACAAATAGAGTAAAAGAAAAATCTCATCTTGCATTTATATTAATTCATGAACTTGGACACAGTTATGGTGCTGCGAAAAAAGGCAGAGAACATACTGATGAATCCCTTGGAATTCATTGCACTAATGACGGCTGTGTTATGCAGCAGAAAATAGATATGAGAGAAGCACTTTCTTATGCAGAAAAAGTTTATAAGAAAAAAATCTTTTTTTGCAATGAATGCAAAAAAGATATAGAGAATTATAAAAACAATAATTTGTAAGTTTTTTATTCTTGTAAATTGTTTATTTAGATATGAATAGAAAATCACAAGTCCAGGCAGTTCATGAGGTTTTTGCTTTTGCAATTGGACTTTCTATGATGATATCAATTACTTATCTTTTTACTGAGATTGTTTATCCTCCTATGGCAAAAAGCACAACTGACTTAAATATGGAGAATATCAATGCTCATATTGATACTATTCTTGCAATGGCGGAATCAACTATCTTTGAACTAGACTCTGCTAAATTATCTTTTGTTGTAGGAATGCCTGAAAAAATACAGGATTATTTGTATTATGTTAAGATAGAGAACAAACAGATATGTTCCAGAACAAGCAATATTGAAGCAGATGCTGTATGCCAGACATACAGCACAAATTCTCTTGTTTCTGGTTCTTATACTTCCGGCGGGAGAATGGAAGTAAAAGTGTTAAAAACAGATTCTGGAACAACAATTACTATTGGAAATGAAGTTTAATCTGAAAATTACTTTTTTGCAGAAGTTTAATTTCCAACAAATAATCTATATTTGTCTATACCATCTAATTCTTCTAAGATTCTTTTAACAACTGCTTTTTCAGGGTCTGGCATTAATTTTACCCTGTTTCTCAAATCTTCAAAACTTTCAAAAGGCTTTATTTTTCTTTCTTTCAAGATTTCTATCATATGTTTTTTTCCAATCCCTGGGAGAAGTTCAAGAGAGTGAAGTCTAATTGATACTGGACGGCTTTTGTTGAAGAATTCAACAAATTCTGCTTCTCTTTCAATTACACTTTTTAGAATTATATCATCAACTATTTTTTTTGCAGTGTTTGTAAGTTCGCCGTAATTTATTTTTGCTCTTATGTGGTGAATTTTTTCTCTTTTATCAGCACCTATATATACTTCATCATAGGGTTGTAATATAACTTCTTCTTTTGGAACAACTTCCAGCAGAACAAAATGTTTTCTTCCCATTACCTGAGCAAGAGGTGTTCTTATGTTTGACATAGGACGCCCATTTTGAAGGAAGTCAAGAACAACTGCATTTTCTTCCTTAGTTTCAGGATTAGGAGGCATTCTTCTTTCATTGCTAGTCCTTTTTTGTTCTATTATCATTGCTACCACCATTTATGCATATTTTTTTATTATTTCCAGAATTTTTTCCATTTCTTCTTTTTTTATTCCTGTTACTGATGATAAAACTACTTTCAGTTCTTTTTCTGTTTTTGGGAGAACATTTATTATGTTGATTATTACATCCTCTTTTAAAGGACGGATGTCAAGAGCTTTTAGTTCTGTTTCTATTTCTTCTGCATCGCTTGCTTTTATTTTTGAAAATGATTTTGCGTGTTCTAAAGCATTTTTCTGTTCAACTGTTGATTCTCTTTCCATTTTTTTTCTTTCTTTTAGTATTTCAACTACTTCAGGCAGAGATACTGCTTGTTCTGAAAATACATTCATTTTCTTTAACATTTTGATGTCCTCAAGTGAACCTGCGAGCAGATAACTTCTTTTTTACATTTTCCATCTTTTACTTCAATAATATAACCTCTTGTTCCTCTTTTTCCTTTTATAACTCCAGATATGCCGAAAAATCTTCTTGATGGAATCCCTTTCTGGTATCCAGGTTCAGGGCGAATTATGACTCTTTCTCCAACTTCAAAACTTTGCAAATGAGCAGTAATACTGATTTTTCCCCTTTTCTTTATATCTTTTGTCATAAATTTTCTTGTGCCTCTTCTTGGGCCGTGTGTTTTTTTATTTGGCATCTTTTTTCAGCTCCTTTATATCATTTTCTTTAAGCTTCTTTTGGCATTTATTGCAGATAATAATTTTCTTTCTTTTTAAATATGTTCCTACTATTTTGTCAAGTAGTGTTTTCTCTACTTTTCCTTTGCATAAGGAACAATTCATTTAAATTTAAAGAAAAGAAGATTTAAAAAGTATTTCTATTGGCTCTCTGTCGTATTAAAGGGTCATTTTAAAATTACCTCCTTTTTTGTCGTATTCGGGTGACTGAGACTTTGTTTTAGCAGACTTAGCCATCTGTTTCTGCCTAAATCAATATCTATTTCTGCTGCTTGAGAAGGTGTTGCTCCATTAAGAGATATATGCTTCTTAATGAAATTATGATATAATCTGAAAGCATCATTCCACTGCTGTGCGGTTTCATCTGACTTAAATCCTCTTCTTACTTTGTCAAATTCCCTAAACTCATTGTGATAACGTTCTACCATATTGTTGTTAAGAAGTTTCTTTGCTATTCCTGCATTTCTTGAATGAAGAACAGCATTTGGACTTGTTCTTTTTGTAACAAACTCTTTCTTAATTGCTCTCGTGTAAGACCATAGTCCATCAGTTACAATCTCTTTAGGATTTTCCTTAATGTTTTCTTTTGCTATCTTTAATACTGCTCTTGTATCTTTAATCTCTCTACCTCTCGTTACATTATTTGCTATTAAAAATCTTGTTTCGCTGTCTAGAACATTCCAGCACCAAATATAATCTTTCTTTGATTTAATCATCTGCTCATCAATA